>JAEUQD010000844.1 GCA_016789925.1 Bryobacterales bacterium
GAGGCCGCCGTTGAAGCGTAGGCGAGAGGGATCAGTGGGCTGGGTATTGAGCTTCGAGAAAGAAATCTGGGATGCCGACCCTGTGGACTGAAGGGGAAGGCTGCACTGCGGCGGGCGCGAGCGCGAGTCCGTCGGAGATCCCACGTAGTCGTAGACCCCAGGCACGCTGAGAAATTACATGCACGAGAACCGGGAGACCTCATCATTGACTGCGGCGGTAAGTGGCAGTCCGGCCGGGGAAGAAGGAATTCGCACGCCCGGCGTGGACGATGGTGAGGAGTCGGATGGTGTCGTAGTACCGATGAACTCTTCGAACAATATGCTGGCGGAACAGGCCAGTGCGGCGGAGGAGGGGGAGGGAAGGACGCCAACCAAGGAGAACACGGGTCAGGGCCGCACGTTCCCGGCACAGGACGGGGGAGGCGTGTCACAGGGACTGGCCGGTGTGCGCAAGCGCGCGCAGGAGAGGAAGCAGGAACGTTTCACCACGCTGCTGCATCATGTAACTGTCGACTTACTGCGAGATAGTTTCCGCTCGTTACAGCGGAAGGCGGCTCCGGGAGTGGACGGCGTACGATGGCAGCAGTATGAGGAAGGTCTGGAGGAGAGGTTACTCGATCTGAAGGACCGGATACACCGTGGAGCGTACCGGGCGCAGCCGTCGCGGCGGATCTACATACCGAAGGCCGACGGGAGGCAACGACCGATCGGGATTGCGGCGCTGGAGGATAAGATCGTCCAGCAGGCCGTAGTTACCATTCTCAATGCGATATATGAGGTGGACTTTCGGGGATTCAGCTACGGGTTTCGTCCGGGGCGGAGTCCGCACCAGGCGCTGGATGCGCTGAGTGTGGGCATCAGGCGGAAGAGGGTGAAATGGATTTTGGACGCGGACATTCGCGGCTTTTTCGACCAGATTAGTCACGAATGGACTCTCAAATTCGTCCAACACCGGGTGGCCGACTCGCGGATTCTGCGTCTGATCCAGAAATGGCTGAAGGCGGGAATCAGCGAGGATGGCCAGTGGTCGGAGACAAAGATAGGAACGCCGCAAGGAGCAGTAGTTAGCCCGCTGCTGGCGAATATCTATCTGCACTACGTTTTCGACCTATGGGTGGAGGCATGGCGTAACAAAGTAGCGGGCGGCGATGTAATTGTCGTGCGCTACGCGGACGATTTGGTGGTGGGCTTCGAGCGCCGGGCGGAAGCCGAGCGGTTTCTGGAGGAATTCCGGGAGCGGCTGGGTAAGTTCGGGCTGGAGTTACATCCGGAGAAGACGCGGCTGATCGAGTTCGGGCGGTATGCGCAGACGAACCGGCAGGCGCGTGGGAAGGGCGAACCGGAGGAGTTCACGTTTCTGGGGTTCACGCACAGTTGCGGGACGAACAGTCGCGGGGACTTCGCCATCTGGCGGCGGTCGGAGCGGAAGCGACTGGAAGCGAAGCTGCAGCAAGTCAAGCAGGCGCTTCGGGAGCGGATGCACGAACCGGTACCGTGGGTGGGGGAGTGGCTCGGGCGTGTGCTTCGTGGGTTCTACCAATACCACGCGGTGCCGGGGAACTGGGCGAGTCTGCACCGATTCCGGGAACGTGTGGGTCGCTACTGGCGGCGGGCGCTGGAGAGGCGCAGCCAAACGGGGCGGCTAACGGCGGCTCGGTTCACTCGGTTATGCGAACGCTGGCTGCCACGGCCCCGGC
>JAEUQD010000233.1 GCA_016789925.1 Bryobacterales bacterium
GACTCGGTGGCCCAGATCTGGCAGTGCGGATGCGGATTGGAAGCGCCCATCATCTCGCCGCGGTTTTCAAAAATCTGCACCGCGTTGACGAAGGGCCTGGCGCCCAAATCGACAAACTGCTCCACCCACCTGTCCACCACCAGCCGCAACCCTTCGACGCTCATCCGCGAAATCGTGAGCGAATGATCGGGCGAGAAGCACACCACCCGGCAGAGTCCACGTTCGGGAACCGCCTGAAACAGCGGATTCTCGTCTGATGCGAGCAGAGTTGCGTCCGGCAGGAGGGCGGCGAAATCGTTGTCGAAAGCGAAGGTGGATTCGTAGAGCGGGTTCTGAACTCCGCCCGCGCGCGCATTGCCGGGACAGAGATAACACGACGGATCGTACTTCAGCGTGGCGGGCTGCGGCTGCCGTTCCACCTGACCCTGCCAGGGGCGCTGCGTGCGGTGAGGCGACACCAGCACCCACTCGCCCGTCAGCGGGTTCAGGCGGCGATGCGGCTGTGAGATCATCCTGCCAGAACGATTTCGCCGGCCCCATCGTGAGCGCCGGTGACATATAGCATGGGCTGGATGCCCGTGCGCGCCCGGTAGCCGTCGGACACCGAACGTTGAAAGCGCTCCACGGCGTCCACCGCCAGCAGATTGATCGTGCAGCCGCCGAAGCCGCCTCCGGTCATCCGTGCGCCGTAAACGCCGCGAACCTCGCGGGCAAGGTCCACCATGAGGTCGAGTTCGTCACAAGTGACCTCATAATCCTCGCGCAGGCTGCGGTGCGACTCGTACATCAGCTCGCCAAACCGGCTACAGTCGTGTTTCCGCACGGCGTCGGCGGCGAGTTCCACGCGCGCGTTTTCCGTGACGACGTGGCGGCAGCGGCGGTAGACGCGTTCAGGCAGCGTTCCGCCCCGTTCCCGAAGGTCGTCTAAGGTCACATCGCGCAGAGCCGCCACACCCAACAAACGCGATCCCTCCTCGCAATCGGCCCGCCGCTCGTTGTATTCGCCCCCGGTCAGTTCATGCTTCACCATGGTGTTGCACACCACCAGCACCACGCCGGGCGGCAGCGGAAGCGCTTCATAGTCGAGCGTGCGGCAATCGATCATCAACGCGTGATTCTGCTGCCCAAAGCAACTCACGAACTGGTCCATGATGCCCGATCGCACACCGACATACTCGTTTTCGGCGCGCTGGCAGGCCAGCGCAATCAGGAGCGGATCGACGTTCGCCCCTGCAACGGACAACAACGCATGGGCCGTGGCCACCTCCAGCGCGGCCGAGGAACTCACCCCTGCGCCCAGCGGAACATCGCTGTCGATGTACAGGTTGGCGCCTGCCAGTTTCACGCCCCGCTCCTGCAAGGCATAGGCGGTGCCCGCGACGTAGTCGCGCCAGCCACCGAACCTGCCGGGCCTCGTTAAGTCAAACTCGAACGCCTCACGCAACGTATGCGAATACACCGACACGCTCGCGTCGTCCCGCTCGTTGACGGCCACATACGTGGCGAAATGGATTGCCGCCGGCATCACGAACCCGTCGTTATAGTCGGTATGCTCGCCAATCAAGTTTACGCGGCCCGGGGCTCGAAACACGCGCGGCTCGGCCTTGAAGCGATTGCGGAACCCATCCGCCAGGTGGAGGAGATTCATCTGGAGCGTTTCTGCCCCCTGTAACCGGAGATCAGAAACAGCGAACCAAAGGCGATCAACACCACGCCCCAGTAGAGATCCACATTCAGGCCGAGCGCCCGGCGATACTCCTCCGGGCTCGACAGGACGCCGTAAATGGTAAGCTGCACGCCAATCAGCAGCAGCAAAAGACCGATCGGTTTTCGAATGTCCAGACCCATAGGTTCACCAGAAGATCACGTTGAGAACTACGGTTAAGGCGAGAATGGCCACGCCCAGAGGTCCCGGTTGTTTGTACCAGGGTAGGCCTTCGTCGGAAGGACGGGGCGTCAAGGAATAGACTAGCCCGACGAGCCTCTCCGTCTCCGGAGCACGCGTCATCATGCTGACTGCGATGGTCACCACGAAGCATGCGCTCCACGCCCAGATCGCAGTCCAGAAGTTTTGCGCCATCTCGGAAGGATAGGTGGACACGGCCGCCAGCCAGCCGCCCTTGACGCCGGCAACCGCACCCGCCGGAAGACTCAGACCGTGATGCAGCGCCGCGGCCGCGGTCCCCGTCACCAGCCCGGCGAACGCACCGTGTCCCGTGGCGCGCTTCCAGAACATCCCCAGCAGGAAGGTCGCGAAGAGCGGCGCATTGACAAAGGCGAATACCAGTTGCAGCAGATCCATGATGTTGTTGAATCGCGTAGCGACGTATGCCGCCGAAACCGAGGCGATCACGCCGAACACCGTTGCCATCCGGCCCATCCACAGATAGTGCGCGTCAGAGGCTTTGGGTTTCAGGTAGGACTGGTAGATGTCGTAGGTCCAGACTGTGTTGAAGGCAGTCACATTGCCGGCCATTCCCGACATGAACGAGGCCATCAGCGCGGTCAACCCCAGGCCCAGCATGCCCGGCGGGAAATAGTGGGCCAACATGAGCGGAATTGCCATGTCGTAGTTCAGCGTGCCGTCGGGCTTGGCGGGAAGCTGGAAGCCGGAGCCGCCCCCCTGAGAAGTGAGCGCCAGGGCGATCATACCCGGCAGGATCACCAGAAACGGGATGAGCATCTTGGGGACCGCGGCAATCAGGGGCGTCCGCCGCGCGGCCGTCATCGAGTTGGCCGCCATCGCCCGCTGAACCACCAGGAAGTCGGTACACCAGTAGCCGAACGAGAGAACAAAGCCCAGTCCCGCCACCAGCCCGAACCACTCGACGCCCATCGGGTTGGCCGCGGCGTCGCCAAAGTAGGCCCACGACTGCGTGTATGCACCCGCGCCGTAGCCCTTCGCTTTGGCGACCGTTTCCAACCGCGCCGTCAGCCCGGCCCAACCGCCCGCATCGCGCAGGCCCAGATACACCAGCGGCAGGAAACCGGCCACGGCCAGGAAGAACTGGAGCACCTCGTTATAGATCGCCGAAGTGAGCCCACCCAGGAAGATGTAAGCCAGGACAATGGCCGCCGACAACAGCATCGACGCGTTGAAGTCCCA
>JAEUQD010000897.1 GCA_016789925.1 Bryobacterales bacterium
CTCAACAGGATGCGAAACGAAATGCCAAACAGCAGGCCAAAGAGGAAGATTTCGGCGCTTCCATCCTCGACGAGCTCCGAAATAACCCCGAATTGGTGAAACGGATCCTCAAAGAGCACGAAGCATTCACCAAACGGTAGCGTCGAAAAGGCGAAAACAGCTCCCAAAGGCAGGTCGACCCCGACCCCGCCACCATGCACCCAGCGACACCTGTGTCTTTGAACGGGTCTGGACGCGAGGGGGAGCGGTTGGATAGCGTAAAGGATCATGACTGGTCCTTCGCGTCGCGAGTGGTTGGTCGGGGCTGGGGCCCCGTTCTTGTTGCAGGCTGTACGTCACGGCGATCTGCCGGACCCGTCGTTTGATGTCCGGACATTCTTTATGTCCTGGGGCAATACGACCACTCCGGAGTTCTACCGGTTCCTCGACGACGTAAAGCCGGAGTTGGTGCTCGCCGGCTTCTATGGCCCGATGTTTCATGGCTACGCCGACAACCCTGCGTCCACCGGCTACATGATGCGTTTGCCCGTGTCGGGGCAGCGGGAAGCGCTGGCCGCACAGCGCAAAGTGAATGACGAGATCCATCGGCGCGACCTGAAGGTGATGGCCCACTTTCAGATCATCAACGTGATCCAGAAAGGCGGCGGCCGCGAGAACAACTTCGCCGAGTTCTGGGAGAAGTACTGGCCCGAAGACATTCTGGGTGCCAAGCCGTGTGCGGACTGGCGTGAGTTGATGCAGCGCGACGCCGGCGGCAACCCGATCGTCCGCAAGCACTACGTCGACTATCACGGCTTCTGCCTGAACAGTCCTCCCGCGATGCAGTTGCTGCGGCGCATGCTCGATGTCGCCTTGGATGCCGGGGCCGACGGCATTATGAGCAACTACAACTACCGCTGGAGTTGCGTATGCAAGCATTGCCAGCAGGACTTCAAACGGTACCTGGCGGCGCGCCATTCGCGGGCGCAACTCAAGGCCCGCTTCGGCATCGCCGATCTCGCCGCACACACGTTCGAGTCCATTGCGGGTGAGATTCCCGGCGTGCCCAAGGCCGGGGCGCCGGCCATCGACTGGGAAGCGATGCATTGGGCCGCCCGGAACTTCAAACAGCGTTGGGACGAATTGCTCATCGGGCACGGACGCAAACGTAACCCCAACCTCATTCTCGGGCAGTGGAACCATCTCGGCGACGTGAACGCCGGCGAGGAACGCGCGTTCATGCCCGTCGAGCAGTTCGGCCGGGGCGAGAATTTCTTCTGGTACAGCGGCGGTTACGGACCCACCAAGCTGGCGGAGCGCAAGGCCGGAGACGCCTGGCTCAGTTGCCTTTGGCTGCGCGAGATGTGCGGTTGGAAGCCCTTTGTCATGGGCAAGTACGAGAACATCCGCATGCGCAACACGATTGCGGAGGGCGTCGCCACGGGCGGCTCGGGCATGGGGTTGCAGATTCAGTTCACAGACCCCGAAGGCTACGAGGTCAGTTCGCGCTATTTGCGCTTCGTCCGCGAACACCGTTCCCTGTACGCGCGCCCGTCCGCCTGGGCCGAGGTAGGTTTGGTGTATCCCCGCGAGGCCGTCTGGAACCAACATCCCGAAGCGGTCGCCACCTTCCGCGCGATCGGCCGCGCGCTAGTCGATCACCACCTGCTCTTCGACGTGATTTGGGACCAGAAGATGACCCTCGGCCGTCTTTCGCGTTACGCGGTCATCATTGCACCGGGCGAGCAGTGGTTGAGCGAGAAGCAGCGCTCCCTCCTGGCGGCCGTCCAGGCTAAGGGGATTCTGGTCATCCGGCCGCCCGACGCCGAGGGCGTTCTCGATGAGCTTGGCCGCCGCGACCTCAGCCGCGTCGAAGCGCCTTGGACCCTGCGCGTCGCCGGATACTCCCTCCCCGGCCGCCGCGTCCTCCATTTCGTCAACTACAACCGCGACGAGCAGGAAGGCGCCCGCCGGAAAGGGGCGGCCGCTGAGTGTCCGATCGCTGTTGAAAACGTGAACGTGGATCTGCGGCTGGCAATCAAGCCACGGTCGATTCGCCTGCTCTCTCCCGACAGCGCCACCGTCGATCTCGCGTGGACCCACCAGGACGGCCGCTTGCGGTTTCGTTTGCCCCGTGTGGACGTCTACTCCCTCTGCGAAATCGGAACACCGGTGTAGAAATTCCCACGTACACCCGATACTAAGAGAGTGAGCGGCAGGGTAGGGAAGGCGGCACGCCTCGGCTTGGAACTGGCCATGCTCTGGGCTTTGGCCCTGGGGCTGCAATGGGCCCGCGGAGACTGGGCGGGTGGCTGGAGCGGCCATCAGGATGAGGCTTCTCATTTCATCTCGGGCGTCATGGTGCACGACTACATCGCCTCCCACCTGGGCGAGGCGCCGATGCCGTTTGCCGAATCCTATTACGAGCACTATCCCAAAGTCGCCATCGGGCATTGGCCGCCGGGTTTCTACGCTTTACAGGCCGTTTGGTATTTCCTGTTTCCTCCCGGGCTGCTGCCGGCCCTCTGGCTGATGGCCGGGATCGTGGCCGCCACGGGGTGGGTAATGGTCCGGGAGATCCGCCGCTTTGCGCCCTCGCTTGCCTTGCCCTGCGCGGTGTTGTGGCTCGTGCTGCCCCCCATCCGGGCAAACGCCGAGAAGGTCCTTTCCGAACCGTTAATCACGCTACTGTCCTTGCTGGCGCTGTGTTGTTTCGCCCGGTATCTCGAAACACCGCACGCCCGCTGGACGATCCTGTTCGGTTTGCTCGCCAGCATGGCGATTCTCACCAAAGGAACCGGCTTCGCGCTGGCCCTCGTTCCTCCGTTGGCCATCCTGTTCACGGGGCGTTGGGAACTCCTGCGGCGATGGTCATTCTGGATCCCAGCCGCAATTGTCGCCCTGCTCTGCCTGCCCTGGTACCTCCTGGTGCCCGGAGCCAAGCACGAGCGAGTGGCCACCTATGGCGGCCCTCGGTGGATGAAACCAAGGATGTTGGAGGGCATCCCTCGCTTCCTCGCGGACCTTTTCCCCTTTCCGCTGTGGGTAGCCGTTGGCACGGCGGTGGCGTTGGTGATGCGGCGGCTACGTACCTGGCCCTTTGGAGCCTGCGCTTTGGCCGCGACTCTGGGGAACCTGGCGGGAGCCAGTGGGATCGCGGTTTGGGAAACTCGCCACCTGGTGGCTGTTGGGCCGCCCCTGTTGATCATTGGGGCATTTGTGCTCCATGAGCAAGTCCAGCGCTGGACCGGAGTGCGCTGGCTCGTGCCCGCGGGTTACGTCGCCCTGCTCGGTTGCGCGGCAATCTGCCTGGGGCTGGACAAGCCAGTGGACCGTACGTTGACGGACTACCACGCGGTGGCCCAGGCCATTGCCGGGCGCTCTCCGGTGTTTCTGGCCGGCTACGCCGACATGGAGGGCGATCTGATCTCGGAAATCGCGGTGCGTGAGGCCCGCCCCCAGACGGTGGTGATTCGGGCCGGCAAAGTCATGACCGAGTCAAACCTGATGGGTACGCGGTTCAAGCTCACCATGTCGGAGCCGGCCGAGCTGAAAGCCTATCTCGACAAGCGCGCCGTACAGGTTGTTGCGGTGGACGAAGTGCGCGGCCAGTGGCAGCCGGAAATTGGAGTGACGCGGAAATTCCTGCAGCAATACAGCGCGGAGTGGGAGCGCGTACCTGTGCCGACCAAACGCCTGTCCCTCTGGCGGCGCGTTACCGGCCGGCGGCCGTAGGACTCGCTTTGGACGCAGGCTCCGGAGCGAGGATGGGTTCCATGGGCGGCAGGTCGGCTCTTGGCTTCAAAGGACTGAGCCAATGACTGACGAGGCCGGCCGCAAAGCCGACCACGCTGTAGACGTAATAAAACAGGTGCACCGGAACCGCCGCGGCGGCGAAGAGGAATCCGTGCTGATTGGCCAGGAAACCGTAAAAGTGACGGTTCAGCAACCCCGCGATCAGTAAGGCCGCGGCAGCCGCCAGCGAGAGTGGCTCGTCCACCAGGTGATATCCGGCAGCGAGCCCTCCGCCCAGCGCCCAAACTCCTTGGAGGGCCGGTCGGCCCGTCGAATGGATCAGGGGCGTGGATCCGATCCAGGCGAACAGAACCCAGTTCCCCGACACGGCCGCAAGCCCCCCCAGCAATACGGCAACCGCCAATGGACTATAACCGCCCTGACGCCGTGCGTCGATCCAGCAAGCGGTGAGGGCAAAGTAGAAGAGGGTGAGCCAGGCGAGCAGGCTCGAAATCCCACCCATCCTGATTGCCGGGACGAGCAGGGCGATAAAGAGGCAGACGACAGCCGCGGCTGTCCGCTGCAAGGCGTCCACATTCAACGTGTTCGGAAGGGCGCTGTTGCGCAGGATCAGTTTCGTCCAGGGAATCGCCCTGTCGAACAGGTCGCTCCGCAGCATCGCCAGAAACGTATAGTGCTTACGGTGAAGCACCCGGATGGAACCATCGACGACAACGCGCTGGCCCGCCTTCACCAGGCGGTCTCCAAATTCGATGTCTTCGATGCACGGCCGGGCGAAGCTCTCGTCAAATCCACCCAGGGCGAGAAAAACCTCGCGGCGCACGGCGCCGCAACCAGTCCAGAAGGTCGCCGCTTCGCGCCGCGCGGAACGGTGCACAAAGGCATGTTGGAGGTTCTTGTACTTCGAGAAAAAGTCCGCCGGGCTCGAGTCGTCATACGAGCCGAAGACAGCGGCTACGTCTTCATCTTCGCGGAACACGCTCTGAATGCGGCCGATGGTCTCGGTATGGACGCAAACGTCCGCGTCGATGAAGAGAACCAGGTCGCCCTGCGCGCAGCGCGCACCCAGATTCCGTGCGCTGGCCGGTCCGCTCCGATGCGTGTTTGGGATCACACGGGCGCCCATTCGCGCCGCCACCGCTACCGAGTCGTCGGTGGATGCGTCATCGACGACGAGGCATTCCAGGGGCGCCACAGACGACCGTGCGATCGCTTCCAAACAAGCTGCTAAATCGCGTTGGCCGTTATGGACTGGAATGACAATGGATACCGTAATCGACATGTAAACAACGGCCTTCGAATCCTTAGTATACATGCGCCTTGCGGAAGTTTGTGCCAGTTTTCCGAGTAACGTTAGTACTGTCGGTACCGGGAGTTTAGTTCGATTCCCGAATCCAAAAAAAAACCGGGCAGCCTCGGAAGGCGCCCGGTTTCACGATTTCCTGACAGTCTGGATTAGTAGCGGTAGTGGTCCGGCTTATAGGGACCTTCCGGCGCCACGCCCAGATACTCGGCCTGCTTGGGAGTCAGCGTCGTCAGCTTCACGCCGATCTTCTCGAGATGCAGCCGCGCGACCTCTTCGTCCAGCTTCTTCGGCAGCGTGTAGACACCCACGGCGTAGGTGTCGCGATTCTTCCACAAGTCCAACTGCGCCAGCGTCTGGTTGGAGAAGCTGTTAGACATCACGAAGCTCGGGTGGCCGGTGGCGCAGCCCAGGTTCACCAGCCGGCCTTCGGCCAGCATGTAAATGCTCCGCCCGTCTTCGAAGCTGTAGCGGTCCACCTGGGGCTTGATGTTCGTCCGCGTGACATCCGGGGCCGCGTTGAGCAGGTCGACTTGAATCTCGTTGTCGAAGTGGCCGATGTTGCAGACGATGGCCTGATCCTTCATCTTCCGCATATGGTCGAGCGTGATGACCTCGCAGTTGCCGGTGCAGGTGACATAGATGTCGGCCCGTCCGAGCGTTTCTTCAATAGTCGTGACTTCGTATCCCTCCATCGCGGCCTGGAGGGCATTGATCGGGTCGATTTCAGTGACGATCACCCGCGCGCCGAAGCCGCGTAGAGACTGGGCGGAACCCTTGCCCACGTCGCCGTAACCGCAGATCACGGCCACTTTGCCGGCCACCATCACGTCGGTAGCGCGCTTGATGCCGTCGGCGAGCGATTCCCGGCAGCCATAAAGGTTGTCGAACTTCGACTTCGTCACCGAGTCGTTCACATTGATCGCGGGCACGAG
>JAEUQD010000553.1 GCA_016789925.1 Bryobacterales bacterium
GACCAACATGAAACTGTTCGAGCGGATGAACGTGGTCTACCGGACGTACTTTGCGGAGCCGCGGCCGACGCGGACGATTGTGGGGATTTCGAAGCTGATCGGGCCGTCGCGGATTGAGATCACGGTGACGGCGCGGAAGTAGCCGCTGGGTCCAAACTGCTGTGGAGGAGCGCCTCGATCACCTACCGGGCGGTGGTGCTGATCGGGCCGGGCAGGTGGGAAAACGACTTTGGCGCATGCGATTGCGGAGAGACGGAAGTGGGCTTACCTGGACCTTGAATCGCCCCAAGATTGGAACAACCTGACGGAGGCGGGCATGCGGATATCCCGAAACACCGAGGCACCTCTCAGCCGCCCCAGTACGCTTTCGACTGCCGGGCATTGAGACCAATCAGGCCAATCCGACCCAGAAGAACGACCGCTGGTTAGGCGTCAAACGGATTGGCACGTGATAATGAAGGTGATGACACAGTTCAGCATCCTGACCGACGAATTCATCCGCGAGGCGGCAAGCTCCGGTGCATTCGCCCGCCAGGCGGCGCTGGCTGCCGGTCAACCGGTGGTGTTCATCGATTCTTCCGGCCGGTACGTGGAAGAGTATCCCGGCGGAACCCGGTTTGAGATTCGGTTGGACCCTGGTCAGCCACGGGAAACGCACCGGAAGATTCTGCGGCAACTAACCTCCAGCGCCGCTTGATGTGCCCGAACTTACGGTGGTAGCCGGCCCGAACGGCTCAGGCAAGAGCACGCTGTCGGCCTCCAGGACATTCGAGGGCGCGATTGTCGTTGATCCAGACGCCATCGCCAGGTCTATCGACCCCGTCCAACCCCATCGCGTCGCGATGCAGGCCGCGCGTCAGGCGATTGTGCGCTGCCGATCTCTTCTCGGTGAAAAAGAGAGCTTCGTTTTAGAGTCCACCCTCGCGGGTCACGGGGCGATCTCTCTCATGAAGCTGGCCAAGCGAGGTGGCTACCGGACGCTTTTGGTCAATGTGGCGTTGGGGGACCCGGAGTTGCACATTAAGTGAGTGCGCCTTCGAGTTGCCCTCGGCGGTCACGACATTCCTGACGCCGACATTCGACGAAGGTACGCTCGCAGCCTGTTACGGGCTCCCGAAGCGATTCGATTAGCGGACGAAACCCTGATCCTGGACAATGCCGCATCTAAGTGGAACAGGCCGCAAATCACTAAAACTCGACCGCCACCGGACCCTAGCATTTTGTTCACAACGGCGTTGATCGTCTGAATCATGTGCCATTCTCGGACAAGATTCCAGGATCGTGCATATATGTCGTCTATCATGCTCATCAGTTGACTGGGGTCGGATTGCCTTTGATAGCGAAGCTCCTGTCTCACACTTGCCGAGACATCTATGTTCTGGTAACGAACGTTCTTCACTCCCGCGGTTTGCTTTGCAAAGGACACGTCCTCGTGCTCTCCAGCTTCTTCCAATACTATTACGCAAGTGTTGAGTTCTTTGCGGACCAAATCCTGATAGCGTTTCCGATCGTCCTCGGATGGATTGTACGGAACCGTCCATTGGAGGTCGTGATACACCGCGATGAGTTGCACATGAACGCTCGACATGGTGACGGACATTGTGAAATCCAACTTTACCATCGGAGGGCATCCGGCGCCGGCTCTCCGCCGTTGATCGCGCAACCGCCTGCTTTTGAAGCTCACGTGCTGTACAAGAGTAAGGAATACATGGAATATGTCTTCTCAGGCTTTGACGTACCCGCACCCTCGCCGTCCAGGCGGGGGCTGGGGGAGGTTGGGGCGGCGGCGGATGCTGCTTCCGTCTGCAAATCGTTTTAAGAAGCATCCTTTCAGTCACTTACGGCCATAACACGCTTTGCCAAGTCCTACCTAACTAACTACGCCAAGTCTGCCTTTGCGTAACGGTTGCCGACATCGAGCAACGGTTGATTCGCTGCCGAGGCAACAGCGCAAGTCAGACAGTCGCCGAAATAGCGCTGCCCGATGGCGTCCCTTACCGAAGTTCACGACCGCGCGCACGGCGGCGCGGTTGTGTTCAGCCGTGATTGGACGAGGAGTCCAGAACCACTCAGACACCCTCCGGACCGAAACCGGGGATCACTTCCTTTTCCGGCTTGTCATCGTGCGCCCAAGATCGCCTGACGGAAACTCACTTTCGAACGTGCCAAGATGTCCTGAATTCGATCCTGACGACGGATGAAGGAGGTGAGGCGTCACTCCCAAACGAGAGGTACGCCGTATTGGGCCATGTCGAGCAATGACGACGGTTTCGCCTTGCTCGACGAGTTCGAGAAGGCGCGAGAGCTGGGACTTGGCTTCGTGGACATTCACCTGCACACGGTCAGATTAGGTCCATTGAATTAGCCAAATCAATCGAGATGGCGATTAGGGACGGCGGCGGCGGAGCGGCGCTGTGGTCCAATAATGACAGGAGATCCAAAAGAATCGTTAATGCTCACGCAGACGAAGGCCGAGCGAGATTGGAACCTTTTATTCGCCTGCTGGCTGATTGCCAGCGTCTCGGCGCTGGGAAGCCTC
>JAEUQD010000920.1 GCA_016789925.1 Bryobacterales bacterium
CTGGCGCAACTTGCCCTCAGGTGTAACATGCAGGCCGCACTCCTTCGACATGTTCTCTTCCCACCACCACCGTCCGGCTCGCTCCGGCTCACCCGGTTGCACCGGCCGCGTGCATGGCGCACACCCGATACTCGGATAGCCTCGCGCATACAGCGCGTGACGCGGCACCTCGTGCTTCGTCAGGTATTCCTCCACCTGCGCCGCCGTCCAGTCCGCCAGCGGACTCAACTTCAGCCGCTCGCCCACGATCTCCACTTTCGCCGTCGCCGCCCGTTCCTCCGACTGCTCGCGCCGCAGTCCCACTGCCCACGCGCTCAACTCCTTTAGCTTGCGGTCCAGGGGACGCACCTTGCGCACCTGGCAGCACAGCTTTCGCAAACTCGGGTCGCGATAGAACAGGTTCACGCCATGCAGCGTTGTCATCCGTTCCACCTCGCCCGCGTCCGGATACACCACCTCCACGCGCACGCCGTAACGCTCGCGCACGATGTCGATCATCTGGTGGGTCTCCTCCGGTAGCCGTCCGGTGTCTAGTGTAAGCACCCGCACCGACGAATCCATGCGTGCCGCCATGTCCACCAGAACCATGCCTTCGGCCTGAAACGACGTCGAAATCGCGAACCGGCGGCCATAGGTCCGGAGCGCCCATTCCACCAGTTCCGCCGCTTTGTAAGTTTCCAATTCGCCCAATCGGGCGGCCTGCGATGCCATGTTCTTCCAGGCTATCAGGCGCGTCACGACGTTCCATAATGCGAGGATGCTCCTCTTGTGCCTCCTGGCTGCTCTCGAGATCCCGCGCCTCGCCGTTCCCGTCACCATCGACGGCAATCTCTCCGAGTGGAAAGAGCGTGCCTTTCATGACGGCGTTTGGGACGTTTACCGTGTCGAGAAATCCGATTGGTACGACCCTCGCATCAACCGGCTCACCCGCCACAGCGTCGAACCTTCGCCTTCCGACGACTTCTCCGCCCGCTACTACACCGCCTGGGACGACCGTTATCTCTACCTCGGCGCCGAGGTCGTCGATAACGTCAACGATGTCGAGGACCCCGCTCACGAACCCAAGCGCTGGTACTTCAAGGACGCGATCTGCTGGTTTGTCGAAATTCCGCGCGATACCGTCAACGAGCGCTTCGGCGAGGGTGACCACGCCTTTTGCTTCGTCGCCGACGCCAGGCGCCCGCCCTACGCCGCCTGGCACCGCTCCGGCACGAAGGTGCAATCCTACCGCGAAGAGCCTCTCGAGGCCGCCGAGTGGGCCTTGAAGCGCGGGCGCAACGGCGACTTCACCCTCGAAGCCAAGGTGGATCTCCAGCGGCTCACAGGTGTCACTCCACGACTCGGCGATACCTGGGGGCTTTCCCTCGTCCACACCGACCCCGACGGCGGCGACTACGGCGGCCACCTGATCCTCTACGGCAAGGGCGACGACGACAACACCTGGGGCCTCGCCCGCCTGGTGGCCGAACGCGCCCCGGTCGAGCGCCGTCCCGACTAGCCCTTGGCTAGGGGCGGATTGTCCTTCTTGCGATGTTCCGGGCGTCACGTAGCGAATTTAAGCGGTGGCGTAGTGACGGTGGAGTGTTGGTGGCAACACTCGAGGACGGCCTCATAGGCGTCGGTGTAGGGACGCAGCACGGCCATGATCGTCTCGACAAATTCCTTCAGTTTCTCGCGCAGTTCTTCGACGGTGTCTTCACCCTCGGCTGGCGGCGGCGGCGGTGGTGGTGGCGGCGCTGGTGGTTCCGGCGCTGCTGGTGTCTTCTTGCGGAAGATGGAACGCGGAAAATAGGGTTCATAGGGATCGTCGTAAAGCCACATAAAAGCCTCCAATATGCTGAAATAGTCTACAGATCCTTGGGTTCGTTTGGCGGAAATTGCAGTGGGGCCGCTGGTGGGGCAAGCTTGCGGAGGTGTTGGAGGCGGCGGATGGCGCGGTCGGTGGCGCGGGAATAGCGGGAGACGTGGTTCTCGAGTTCGCGGAGGGACATGGTGGTTTTGGTGGAATGGTCGTGTGCGAGGGCGGCGCGGGTGGCGTGGTCGAGTTGCTCGTAGGCCTGGTCGACATCGGCAGCCATGGAGTCCATGCGGTTATCGATGAGG
>JAEUQD010000922.1 GCA_016789925.1 Bryobacterales bacterium
TGCAGCAGCTCCGATCCGGCCAGTGTCCAGCTTTCCTTCACCCTGGCCAACACTCCACAACACAAGACAGGCACGTATTCCACCAGCCTGCTCTTCACCATCAGTGTCGTCTAGCGAGAGACTTATGAAGAAGCTCACTCATCTCGGCATACTGGGGTTGATCCTGTTCCTGGGCAGAATCCAGGCCCAGTTCGCCTCCACCGGCACGACCACCGTTTCGGTCACTGTCGGCAGCGAGGCCGCCATTCAGATCAATACCGCCACCACAACGCTAACCACGGCTGCCACGACCTTCGCTGACTACACTGGCACGACGAATCTTACTTACAAGATCAGGACGACACAGGGGTCTGGTACCGGCACAATCACGCTTCGCGTGACCACAGACTTTTCGCCAGCGGGCGGCCCTTCCGTCGCCTCTCCACCGACCGCTGGAGATCTGCTTCAATACACCTGCACCGTTGCCTCCCCAGGGACCGCTTGTGCCGGCACTCAAACCGCCAGCACAAGTTCGGACACTTCGGTAGGCACCTTTGGCGCGGACGCCCGATCCACTGCCGCTGGAAACAGTGGCTCGGTCGCCTGGACGCTTACCAACGACCCCGTTTACAAAACCGGCACCTACACGGCGACCGTCACATTCACGATTTCAGCCACATGATGAACTCTCAGGGGAATGACTTATGAAAACGATTTGCACCATCACTCTTGTCGGCGTGGCCTTCTTCTCTGGCTTACTCCACGCTCAATTTGGTCCCACTGGCACCACCACGATCTCCGTTTCTGTCGGCTCGGAGGCATCCTTGCGCGTCGACACTGCGACCACAACCCTTACAACAGCGGGTACCTTCGCCAACTATACGGGAACAACGAATCTCACGTACCGGATTCGGACCTCCAACCCTGGAGGTAATGGAACCATCACCGCTCGCGTTACCACCGACTTCTCCCCTGCCGGCGGTCCTTCGGTAGCTTCCCCGCCTACCGCGGGCGACGTCCTTGAATACACATGCACCATTAGTGCTCCAGGGACCGCTTGTGCAGGCACTCAAACAGCCAGTACCGCCGCCGACACGTCGGTGGCTACGTTTGGCGCCGATGCCGCTTCCGTCTCGGCCGGTAACTCGGGCTCAGTAGCATGGACACTGACTAACGATCCCGTCTATGACACTGGCACCTACACAGCAGTCGTCACTTTTACGATCGCCGCCACCTAAGAGGGACAAGGAATCGAAGCATGGCCGCCAGCATAACATCGACAATTCCGGCCCGGATTGTCGCAGTATTCCTAGGCTTCTCCCTGATGCTGTTTGGCGTGTCCGTGAAGAGCTTTGTTGCCTCCCCTGCCACTCTGTCGTTTTCCTCTGCCAATCCGGATGGCACACCTACCGTGCAAGCGACGCTCACTTATGAAATTGATGCGGTGCCGGCGGAGATGTTTGGACTTTGACCGTGAGCGGAAGCAGTTCCACCTTCACCAACTGTAGCTTCCTTCCAGCTTCAGCGGTCCGAGTCACTTGCGCGAACGTATCCATTACTGGCGGAGGAACCGGATCCTGCGGCTCTTCATTTGACTTATCTACCTCGCCTGGCACGATCGCAAGCGGCCTCCAAACCGGGGGAAGCGACTTCTACACAATCCTGGTTAATTACTCTCTAATCGACGCTTGGAAGTATCAAGGAAAGCTTTCTCCGTCATGTGCTCTTACCCTCAACTACACCGTCACGGCATACTGAATTTCCGTGTTGTGCTCGCCGGCCTGCCATCGACCGGTTTCGCGTTCTGCCAAATCGGCCTTGACTTGTCGCCCATGCAGGAGTTCACCAGCAGAGCCGGCGCCGTTCAAACGGGCACCCTCGCACCGCGCAACGAAGTCGTAGCTCCGGTTCGCGCACATGGATTTGGTGAAGGGGAGTACTATTCTCGATTGTCCCCTAACGCAAGATAGCCCTGGAGCCGATAGATAGCCCAAGATGAGACGTACGATGACCTATCTCGGGATCCATCCCGGCGCAGTAAGGCGGCGAAGGTCGCCAAACGGGCTGACTGTCCTCGCTCTCATCGTCGGGGTCTCCCCCGGATTGTCCGCCATGGAGCACGGGTGCGCAACACAAGGTATCCCCGTTCAACTCACTTCGGATGGTGTCCCCTCGGTCCCGGCCAGCCTCTCCTCAATTTCGTCGGGCTCCACTTTCGACAACTTCTCCGGGTCGTTGACCGTCAACTACAAAGCTCGAACTGCTCCAACCGGCAGTGCATCCGTGGCCTGGGCCGTCACCAACGATCCCGTCTACAAAACGGGTACGTACACAGCGGTCGTCACTTTTGCCATTGCCGCTACTCAGAGGCCAATACGGCGATGCCCATGAACAGACGCTCGCGACTTCTGGTTCAGACAGCCTTCGCGCTTCTGTGTGGCGGGCTTGCTTACTGTATCGAAATAATAAACTTTTCGACCAGTCCGGGGACTCTCTCGTTCTCCTCCGCTAATCCCAGTGCAACCTCGACAACGCAGGCCACGGTTCTCTACCAGATCAAGGGGTCCAAAAGTGGCAACCCCTGGAACCTGACCGTTTACGCGAGCGGCTCTTCCTTCTCAAACTGTGGTTTCCTTCCCGCCTCCGCCGTGCGTGTAAACTGTGCCAGCGTGAATGCCACCTCAGGAGGAAGCCCCGGAACGGCCGCGTGCAACTCGTCGTTCGACCTTTCCACTTCGGCAGGTACTGTCGCTAGCGGACTGCAAGGCACTACGACCGTTAGTTACACAGTCTTGATCAACTATACGCTCACGGATGCATGGAAGTATCCGGGAAAGATCTCACCGTCATGCTCTCTTACCCTCAACTACACCGTCACAGCGAACGAGTAAGCGTTCGCGTTGTGCTCACCGGCTTGTTATTTGCCGGATATTGCTTCAGCCAGGTTGGCCTTGGCCTGTCCCCTATGCGTTTGGAGTTTACCAGCAGGGCAGGCGCTGTTCAAACCGGCTCACTCACACTGCGCAACGAAGCCCAGGATCCGGTTCGCGTGCGCACCGAACTCCTCGATTTCCACCTCGACGCGACCGCTACACCGCAATTCGAGACTTCATTCCAGCAGGAAGCGGCCTATTCCTGCCGCAACTGGCTCAGCATCAACCCCATGGAGACGGAGATCGGTCCCCGGCAGAGCGTCCAGGTCCGCTACACCCTCCGGGTCCCTACGGAGGCGGCTTCCCGTAGTTTTCACTGCGCGGTTGGCTTTAACTCCCTGCCCACCGCCACCCAGGCTCGCGAGTCCGGCATCCGTGCGGCCGTGCGCATGGTTGCCGCCTTTTACGTTGTGGTTGGCGAACCGGCCATTGAAGGTGAGGTCAGCGACGTCAAATTCGAGCCGGCCACAGGTTCCCCGGACAAGCACTGGCAAGCTGTGGTCACCATCCGCAACTGGGGTCACCGATACTTCCGCCCCAATGGAGGCGTCGAACTTCTGGACTCCGTCGGAACCGTCGTAGGGAAGACGGAATTCCCTGCCCTCCCGGTCCTTCCAAACCGGTCCCAACGATTCCTGATCCCAATGGAAGTGAAGCCGGTCGAAGGCAAATACGCGCTGCGTACGCGCGTCACCATCGGCACTCCCGAAATCCAGGAGGCGGTTGTCCCCGTCGTCATCACGCCGGCGCCCTGATGCCTTGACCGTAGTCCCATGCCCCGCCTTGTCCGGCGGCGCCACTGCTTGTACTGGCGTGTGGCGCTGGCCGCGCTGGCTATCCCAGCCGTCGTACTGGGCGAGTCTAGCGGCCAAATAGATCTCTCTCTTCAGGGCTACTTCCTGGCTCATTCCGGCCAGAGGGTGATCGACATTTCGGGCTCCTCCGCCCGCTTCGATCTCCTCCTGCCCAGGCTCGGAATGCTGCGCGGAAACCTCGAGGGCTATCGCTCTCAAAGCCGCCTGCGTCTGGGCGACAACTTCATCGAGTTGCCCGCCCTCGGCTGGCAGGGTTTTCGCTGGGGACTGACGGGCGGTGACTTTCGCATTACGTCGTCGCTAACCTCCTTCCGCTTCTCGAATATCATTTACCCCGATCTGAGTCTTCGCGGCGGCCGGGTCACAGCCACCCGCGGCGGCCATCAGTTCAGCGTTTTCCACGGCATCCAAACGCTTCAATCCGGTCCCCGAATTCCCTACCGCCTCAGCACCGGCCAGAGGGTGAGCGGCGCCGACGCGCGCTTTCGTTTGGGCGAACAACTCGAGTTCGGCCTCCGCCTCCTCAACATCCAAGCCGGCTCAGGCCGCGAGACTTACAACCCCTGGTTTACTTGGGGACAGCAATTCGACCGTTCCCGCAGTCTGAATGCCCAGTTGCTTTATTCCCCAGCCAAACACCTGCGCCTCTACTCCGAAGCCGGAGTAGGCCAAGCCTCCGAACCAGCCACCGCCCCGCCCAACGGGCCTTCCGTCTCCGCCATCGCCGGAGCCTCCTGGGAGTCCGAACGCGTTACGGTCCGGGCCAATTATGCCCGTCAAACCGCACTGTATCTACCGGTAGCCGGCTTCTTCCTGGGTGACCGTCAGGGTCCCTACGCCGAAGTCCGCCTTCGCCCCTTCCGCCGCCTCGAAGTCTTCAGCTCGGCGAGCCAGGCGCGCAACAATCTGGCGGCTGACCCTACCCAACCCTCGTTCTTCTCCCGTTCGCAGAGTGCCGGCGCTTCCCTCCAACTCCCGGGCAAATTCATGGTTACGGGGCAGGCCTCCCGACTCCTGTTCGACAGCCATCAACCCGAAGCCTTGCAGCAGCACCACTCGGACAACCGGATCTGGTCGGGAACGATCGCCCGCCCCTTAGGCCGCCACAATTTCCGCTACAGTTTGCGCGACCTCCGTCTCGCACAGCCAAGCCGCCT
Source organism: Bryobacterales bacterium (assembly GCA_016789925.1). Lineage (GTDB taxonomy): Bacteria > Acidobacteriota > Terriglobia > Bryobacterales > Bryobacteraceae > JADLDI01. Next base: position 4,885 of record JAEUQD010000922.1, read on the forward strand.
CGACCGCCAGCGTTCCCAGGAACTGGAAGACACGTTTCAATGGAAGGCTCTCATCGTCAGCGGCGCCGTCCGGCTCGATCGGTCCTTGACGGACCAAAGCCGCAGTACCCTTTACGCTCGCGGCAACATTCAGGTTCGTGCCCGCCGCGTCAGCGCCTACGCCTACGTCGAAGCCGGGCGCGACCTCGTCAATGAGTCTCTGCTCACCACCAACGCCATCGCCACCAGTATCCTTGGCATGAACCTCCGTCTCGGCGGTGGATGGGACCTTCAGGCGGAGGCTTTCCGCTATTCCCTCCGCTCCGCCCTCAACCCCGGCAATCTTTTCGTCCTTCAAAGCCAGGGTATCGGCGTCCCGTCCTCCTTCGCCGGCCTCAACCAGTGGAGTTTCTACACAAGGCTCAACAAACAGCTCGCCTTTGGCCCGCCGATGCCATCCGCAAGCGGCCGTTCCGGCCGTGCAAGCGACGTGCGCGCTCCCGGCTCAGTCGAAGGCTTTGTCTTCGAGACTCGCGACGGCAACCGCGCCCCGGTCCCTGCCGTTGCCGTCGGCCTCGACGGCTCCGAAAGCGTTCTCACCGACCAGGATGGCCGCTACCGGTTCCCGCGAGTCGCCGAGGGCCCACACAAGGTCGCCCTGGTCCTCGACCAACTCCCCGCCGAATTCGATCCCGGACCTCCCCCGCCCGAGTACATCGTCATCCAGCCCGGCCTTACCGCACGTCTTGATTTCACCCTCTTCCGTCTGGCCTCCTTCTGTGGATCTGTCCAAGCGCCATCGGATTCCGACGTCGACAAGATCCTCATCCGCCTCGAATCCACTTCCAGTTACACCACTCCTGAATCCGATGGACGCTTTTGCTTCCACAATCTGCACGCCGGTCAGTATGTTGTCCTTCTCTCCAAAGACACCATTCGCGAAGGCTTCAAGCTGGCATCACCCGACCGGATCCCGATCAAGCTAACCTACGGCTCGTCCTTGACCACACGGGTCAAGTTCTCCATCGAGCGCATCCAGATTAAACTGTCCACACGCCGAGTCCTCGACAACAAGCCCGTGCAAGTCGCCATCCCGGCTGCCACTCCCCCTGCTCCAGCTACCCCTCAACCCGTCCCAGCCAAGCTCTGCGGGTCCGTGCGCGCACCGGCGGGCGTCCCGCTCGACCGGATCTTGATCCACCTCATCGGAACACCTTATGTCATTTCCCCCGATTCATCGGGCGACTTCTGCTTTGCCGATATTCCGGACAGCAAATTTACCGTGGCCATTCTCTCCGAGACCATACCTCCCGGAACCCTCCTCGCCGGCCCGGCTCGCCTCTCCGTCTCGCCAATCGAGTTCGTCCTCCGGCTGGCTCCCCGCAAGCCCGCCCCCAAACCCGCGCCGAAACCCGTCGCCCGGCCTCAGACCCGCAAACTACCACCGCCGCCGCCACCGGCGCCCAAAGAAGAGCCGCTGATCTATATCGTCACACCGGTCGATCCCGGACCTTCCGGGTGGCGGCGTTAAAACCAAATGGCTTACGCTTCGCCCTTGTAAGCGATGCAATCGATTTGGAGCAACTGGCCTTTGCGTCGAAAACCAGTCGTCCCCCAGTACGACCGCGCCGGCTTCTTCTTCGGGAAGAATTTGTCGTATTCCTGGTTCATCGGCTCCCAGTTATTCTCCGGGTCCACCAGCGAGACGGTCACCTTGAGCACCTTGTCCATACCGGAACCGTTCTTCTCCAGGTGCCCTTTCATAATCGTGAGGGCGTCGCGCGTCTGCTCGCGCACATCGCCCGCCTTCGGCCGCCGTTCCGGGTACCAACCGCCAATCCCGGAAAGGAAGATCAAATCTTTGTAGGTGGGAGGTCCCGATTGAGCCTGCAAAGGAACAGAACCGGCCAGGGCCAGGGCCGCTGCCGCTTCCATCATGCCGCGTCGCGATGATTTTTTCATGGTTTCGTGAGTGTACTATAGTCTGTTATGCGCTGGCTCCTGGTCGCCCTGAGCGTCCCTCTTTCCTTCGCCGACGACTATCGCATTCAACGCGCTACCTCGCCCATCGTCGTCGATGCCAAACTCGATGAAGCCGCTTGGCGCGACGCCTCGCCGACGTCCGATTTCATCTTCAACTGGCACACCTCGGGCGACAAAGAACCCACCGAAGCCAAGCTCCTCTGGGACGACAACAACCTCTACGTCTCCTGGCGCTCCACCGACCGCCACATCTCCGCCTACGTCACCCAGCGCAACGGACCCGTCTCCCGCGACGACTGCGTCGAGATCTTCATCTCCCCCAACCCCCAAAAGGTCACCAACTACTACACCTTTGAGATCAACGCCATCGGCGCGATGCTCAATCGCGCCCGGACCGACTGGTACACCGGCGGCGCATTCTGGGACCCTGAGGGTGTCCAATACCGCACCAGTTTCCACGGCCAGCCGTCTAAAGACGAATCCCCCGACGATCGGGAGTGGATCGTCGAGCTCGCCATTCCCCTCAAGAACTTCACCCGCGACGCCGCGCACATCCCGCCTCGCGACGGCGACGAGTGGCGTCTCAACCTGATGCGAACGGGCGGCAAAACCAATGCCCAGCAGTCCACGTGGTCCCCCATCCGCGGCGAGAAACGCAGTTTCCACACGCCCGAGAATTTCGGCCGGGTCATCTTCGTTGCGGCGGCGCGCGAAGAGCCGCCCAGCCAGCGGCGCGGGCAAGGCGGCCGGGGCGGACGCGGCATGATGCGCCGTTCCTTCAACCCCGCCGATGTCGAAGCCGGCCGTGTACTCTACAATCGCTCCTGCACGATGTGCCACGGCGTCGACGGCGCCGTC
>JAEUQD010000951.1 GCA_016789925.1 Bryobacterales bacterium
TTGGATGCCGAGGGATACGCGATCGGCGGGTTGTCGGTAGGGGAGCCGCGCGGGCTCAGCCTGGAGATGACGGAGGCATGCACGCCGGAACTGCCGGTGGACCGGCCGCGCTATGTGATGGGTGTGGGCGCGCCGGAAGAACTGCCGGAGTACGTGGCGCGGGGCGTGGACATGATGGACTGTGTGATGCCGTCGCGGAACGCGCGGAACGGGTGCCTGTTCACGTCGCAAGGCAAAGTGATCATTAAGCATGCACGGTACAAAGAAGACTCCGGCCCGGTGGACCCGGCGTGCTCCTGCTCGACGTGCAGGCGGCATTCGCGCGCCTACCTGCGCCACCTGTTTCTGGCCGGAGAAATGGCGTACTATACCCTGGCGACAATCCATAACTTGCGGCGCTACCTTGACATCATGCGCCAAATCAGGCAGGCTATTCTGCTTGGGGCATTCCCGGAATTCCTGAAGACTGTCCGAATGCAGTCTGTAGCCGTGGGGTGAGGGAAGTCCGATATGCCTAGAGGCGACGTGGTTTTCAGCTTCCTTCTCCTACAAAGCTCTGCATCCGGCAACTCGATAATCGGGTTCCTGCCGCTCATCCTGATTTTCGGGATTTTCTACTTCCTGTTGTTTCTTCCGATGCAGCGGCAAAAGAAGAAGCAGCAGCAGATGTTGACGGAACTCAAGAATGGCGACGTGGTCGCGACCTCGGGAGGTATCGTCGGTTCGATTGTGGCCATCAACGCCGACGATACGCTGATCCTGCGGGTAAAGCCCGATAATGTGAAATTGCAGGTCGTCCGCAGCGCGGTATCGTCCCTGCTCAATCCCGAGAATGGTAAATAAGCTCTCTTAAACGCCCATGTACAAGAACCTCAAATACAAGGCGCTCTTCATTGCCGCGGTGGTGCTGGCCTGCCTCTACCTGGTGATCGGCGTACCGAAATCCAAAGAAGAGTTGATGGCCAATATCCGTACCAATGTGCGCCTCGGCCTTGACCTCAAGGGTGGCTCGCACCTGGTGATCCAGATCCAGGTCCAGGATGCCTTCAAAGCGGAGGCTGATTCGACGATCGAGCGCCTGAAGGAAGAAATGGCGAAGGCCAGCGTCGGCTACGGCACGATGGACCGGAACGATCCGGCCACGATCGAAGAGGCCGAGAGCATTCAGATCAACATCAAGGGCGTGCCGCTCGACAAGACCGGTGCATTCCGCACGATCATCACAGACCGGTTTCCGCAGTGGATCCTGACTGGGGTGAACTCGACCGATTACCGGTTGAACCTGCGGAAATCCGAAGCGCTGGCGTTGCGCCGCGACACCGTCGAACGGGCGATCCAGACAGTGGAAAAGAGAATCAACGGGCTGGGCCTGACAGAAAGCACCGTGCAGCAGCGTGGCCGCGCCGACTCGGAAGGCGAAGTCATGATTCAGATGCCCGGGGTCGACGACCCGGCGCGTGTGAAGCAGATTCTCCAAACCGCCGCGATGCTGGAAATCACGGAAGTGAAGGACGGTCCTTTCGGCAGCCTGGACGCCGCGCTTCAGAAGTTTGGCGGGGTGCTGCCGCTGAACTCGAAGCTGGTACGTTCGCAGGCCCGGGCCGGGGAACCCGAGTCCTATTACGTTCTGGGCCGTACCGCAGTGGTGACGGGCCGCGATTTGCGGAATGCCCGACCCTCAAGAGATGAGGTTGGGAAGTTCGAAACGGATTTCACGCTGTCGCAGGAAGCGGCGCGGCGATTCGGCCGGTTTACGGAAACGAATATCGGCAACCGTCTGGCCATTGTTCTCGATAACCAGGTGCGCAGCGCACCGGTGATCCAGAGCCGGATTGAAGATCAGGGACGGATTACAGGTGCGGGGACGGAACAGGAAGCCGCGGACCTGGCTTTGGTGCTTCGCGCGGGCTCGTTGCCGGCGGGTATTCGCTACCTCCAGGAAACCACCGTCGGCCCGTCGCTGGGCGCCGATTCGATTCGCCAGGGTGTGATCGCGGGCCTGGTGGGACTGGTGGCCGTGGTGGTCGTGATGCTGGCCTACTACAAGTTGAGCGGCGTCAACGCTACGCTGGCGTTGCTGCTGAACGGCATCATCCTGATTGCCGCCTTGGCCTATTTCGAAGCTGTATTGACCCTGCCGGGCATTGCCGGAATCATCCTAACGATCGGTATGGCGGTGGACTCCAATGTACTGATTTTTGAGCGTATTCGCGAAGAGTTGCGCGCGGGCAAGGCCATTCCGGCCGCCATCGATGCCGGCTTCAATCGCGCCTTCCTGACGATTATCGATACGCACGTTACCACGGTGGTCAGTTGCGCCTTCCTTTTCATTTTCGGCTCCGGCCCGGTGAAGGGGTTTGCTGTCACCCTTGTCATCGGTTTGGTAGCTAACATGTTCACGGCTGTTTTCGTGTCCCGCGCAATCTTCGAGTGGGAACAATTCCGGAATCCGCAAATGCGCACTCTGAGCATTTGAGCTTGAGGCAAAAACTGTGATACGGTTTGTTGATCAACATGGGAACTTCGAGACTACGCCCGGTGTCTAGACTAGTGTGCGCCGGCTGAAACCTGTTGCATGGAATTATTTAAGAACGCCAATTTCGACTTTATCGGTAAACAGCGCCTCTTCATCGGGGTGTCGGTTGTGTTGTTGCTGGCTGGTATCGCCAGCCTGGTGATCAAAGGCGGCCCACGGTACGGGATCGATTTCAAGGGTGGTACGGTGACCTTGATCCGGTTTGCCAACAAGCCGCATGAAGATAAAATCCGCACTGCGCTGCAAGCCAAGATTCCCGGCGAACTGACGGTTCAGCCGGTGGTAGGAACGGACGAAGTGATTGTGGGAACCGAATTGCGGTCTGAGGATCAGCTCGAAGCGGCGCGGCGGAACATGATCGAGACGCTGAACGCCACGTTCGGTTCCAAAGACGGCAAACCGGATTTTCACGCCACCGGTTTCGATGCCCTGGTGGATCGGATTCAGGAACCATTCCAGCGCGCCAACATCGCGCTGTCGACGGAGCAGTTACGGGCGCTGGCGCGGTCGATAGTGGACTTTCGGGATTCGCCGCCCCGGTCCGGGTTGATCAAGAGTTTTGACGATCTGAGCGCGGTGACCGGTGTTACTCCCGCGATGATTCAGGTACTGAAGCAGGAGTTCAGTCTCGGACCCTTTGTCGTCCGGCAATTTGAGCTGGTGGGGCCCAAGATCGGCGCGGAATTGCGCTGGCAGGCGATTTACGCCACGCTCCTCGCGCTGGCCGGAATGCTGGTGTACATCGCGTTCCGGTTCGAAACCAGCTACGGTGTCGCCGCCGTTCTGGCGGTTTTTCACGATACGATTGTGACAATCGGATTTTTTTCCATCTTCGACAAGGAAATCTCCTTGACGGTGGTGGCGGCTTTGCTTACTCTAGTCGGTTACTCGATGAACGATACGATTGTGGTGTTCGATCGTATTCGCGAGAACCTGAAGACGATGCGAAAGGAAAGCTTCACGAATCTGGTGAATATCAGCATTAACCAGACGTTGAGCCGGACAGTATTGACCAGTGGTCTTACGTTCCTTTCGGTGATGGCTCTCTGGCTGTTTGGGGGCCCCGTTCTGAATGGCTTTTCCTTTGCGCTGGTGGCGGGAATCATTGTGGGGAGCTACTCCTCGATTTTCATCGCCAGCCCGATTCTGATCTACTGGCAGAGTGCGCTGGAGAGCAGAAAGCGGTCTTCCGTGGCTTCGGCTCCGGTGGTTCGTGAAACAACAAAAGACGCAGTGCGGGAGACGGTGAAAAAGACGTCTTCCAAGGCGGCGAAATAGTTTCGTCCGCGGGATTTTTGATCCTGTCAAACGGAGAAAACGGATATGTTTGAACAGAGCTTAATTGAGGCATCGGGTAAAACGCGGAAGGCGAGCACGATTCTGATCTCTACCCTGGTGCAGGTAGGGTTGATCGTCGTCGCCGTCATCCTGCCAATGATCTACTTCGAGACGCTGCCGGGTGTGCAGCTAACCAGCTTCCTGGTTCCGCCGCCCCCCCCGCCGCCGCCCCCCCCGCCCCCGGCCGCGGCGCCGCCGAAAGTGGTCAAAGTGATTCCCCGCCAGTTTGACGCGGGCCGCCTGATGGCGCCCAAGACGATTCCGAAAGAAATCGCGATCATTAAGGAAGACGAGCTTCCGCCGCCGGTTTCCGCCGCGGCCGGCGTCGTCGGTGGCGTTCCGGGTGGCGTACCCGGTGGGACGATGGGTGGTGTGATTGGTGGTATCATCGGCGCGGTTCCGGCCGCGGCGCCTCCTCCCCCGCCTCCTCCGGTCGTTAAGGAAGCGCCTAAGCCAGTGACTCCCCAGCGGATTCGGGTGGGTGGTAACGTGCAGGCTGCTCGCCTAGTTCGCCAGCCCAAGCCCGCGTATCCGCCGCTGGCCCGTCAGGCACGTATTCAAGGCACGGTTCGTTTCACGGCGATTATCGGCAAGGATGGTACGATTCAGAACTTGCAGCTCATGAGCGGTCACCCGCTGCTGGTTCAGTCGGCTACCGATGCCGTGAAGCAGTGGGTATATCAGCCGACTCAGCTGAACGGTGAGCCGGTAGAAGTTATCACCCAGATTGACGTTAATTTCACTTTGACCCAGTAGCGAAAATCGGGGCTTCGGCCCCGGTTTTTTTGGTTCATTCCACAAATCGATCAACTCGCAGGAGATTTAGACAATGCTTCTCAATTTGCAACTTTTCGCCTTCCTGCTGCTGCAGGAAGGAGCGGCAGTCGGCTTCGACTTACAGTCCATGTGGGCACAGATGGGCTGGATGGCACGAGCCGTCGTTATCGTGATGTTCATCATGTCGGCATATTCGATCGGTGTGATGATCGATCGTCTCATTGCCTACAATGGCGCACGCAAGCAGTCCCGTCTGTTCGCCCCGGCCGTCGCCGGCGCGCTCCGGGAAGGAAAACTGGATGAGGCGATCAAGATCGCCGACCGTTACAAGAAGAGCCACCTGGCCAAAGTCGTCGTCGCCGGGTTGCAGGAATTCAAGGCCCACCAGTTGAGCTCGGAGATTCCGGGCGAAGCCGTGGAAGCCAGCAAGCGCGCCCTGGACCGGGCGGAAGCGATCGTGCACGCTGAACTGAAGCGCGGCGTCAGCACGCTGGCGACGATCGGCTCGTCGGCTCCCTTCGTCGGCCTGTTCGGAACGGTGGTCGGCATCATCAACGCGTTCAAAGGCATTTCGACGGAAAAGTCGACCGGTCTCGGCGCGGTCGCCGGCGGTATTTCGGAAGCGCTCGTCGCCACCGCTATCGGACTGTTCGTCGCCATCCCGGCCGTGTGGATGTTCAACTACTTCACCACGCGCCTGGAATCGCTGGACGTGGAAATGGGCAATTCGGCTTCCGAGTTGATCGACTATTTCCTGAAGCGCTCGCAAGCGACCCGCGGCGCGGCGAAGTAGGACCTTCGGACAGAATTCTGCGAGTTGGGTTGGGCCAGTCCGCCGGATTGGCGGACTGGCCCGATCAGGATCGCACTAAAGAGGTTCAATAATGGAAAAACAAAAGGCTCCGCCTCCTGTTGCCGACATTAACGTGACGCCGATGGTCGACGTGATGCTTGTCATGCTGATCATCTTCATGGTCATCACGCCCATGTTGTCGAAGGGCATCACCGTTGATCTAGTCAAAACCAAGAATCCCATCGCGATGGCCGACGCCGACAAGGAAGACGCCGTTCTAGTGGCCGTTTCGCGCGACGGGAAGGTGTATCTAGGTAGCACTCAAATGACCGCCGACAGTATTCCTTCGAAGGTGAAGGACATGTTGACCAACCGGATTGATAAGACCTGCTACCTCAAGGCTGATTCTCGCGCCCGGTACGAGCGCGTGGTCGAAGTGGTGGAGAATCTTCGTTCCGCCGGCGTCGATCAGCTCGGTTTGCTGACCGAGAGCCTTAACAAGGGTGGATTTGAAGAAGGTACCGGCGGCGGAGCCTAATCGCTCTCTGTACCGGTGGGAAATTTCTTAGCTAGGGAGATTCATTATGTCAATGGCAGTTGGCGGTGGCGATGGGGGAGCCCGCGCCGATATTAACGTCACCCCCCTCATCGACGTTTTGCTCGTGCTGCTGATCATCTTCATGGTGATCACGCCGCTCACGCCGAAAGGTTTGGAATCGCTGGTGCCCCAGCCGGCGCCTCCGAATGCCAAACAGGACCAGGCGGACACCCGTACCGTAGTCATTTCCATCAATCGTGACCGGTCCATCCTGATCAATCAGGAACCTTCCGATGAAGAGAAACTCGGCGCCCGTCTGGAGGAAATTTTCAAGACCCGCGCTGAACGCGTGGTCTTCGTGAAGGGCGACCCCGATATCGAATTCCAGAACGTCGCCCGGGCGATCGACATCGCCAAAGGCGCCGGGATCGATAAGGTTGGCTTGATGACGCCGAAGATGGAGCAGGGGCAGTAGGGAGCCGGTATGAAAGCAAATCGTTCTTTTGTTGCCCTTGCCGCCGCCGTGGCGCTGTCTCTCGTGATTGGCACCGGTTGCACCCAGCTCAAGGCACGCGATCACCTCAACCAGGGCGTCCGCGCATTCAAG
>JAEUQD010000960.1 GCA_016789925.1 Bryobacterales bacterium
AACAATCCCCACGAATCCGCCCACGATTGCGGCGCCTGCGGTGGACGCCGCGGCGGCCCCAATGCCCGCTTGTTTGCCGCCATGGCGAACCGCCCCGACGTTCGCGCCCGCCTGGCTGAGATGGGCATCGCAATTCCCGCCGATACCTGGTTTGTCGGCGGCTATCACGACACTTGCAGCGACCTCATCGAGTACTTCGACGACGAGCAGGTCCCGCCCACCCACCTCCAGGAATACGAACGCATCGTTAACTCCCTCGACCAGGCCCGCGCCTGGAATGCTCGCGAACGCTCCCGGCGCTTTGAAGCCGCCTGGTCCGCCGAGACTCCCCAGCAGGCCCTCCATCACGTCGAAGAACGCTCCGAGCACCTTGCCGAACCACGCCCCGAGTACGGCCACTGCACCAACGCCGTCGCCATCGTCGGTCGCCGCTCGCTCACCCGCGGCCTCTTCCTGGACCGCCGCGCGTTCCTCATTTCCTACGACCCCAACCAGGACCCCGAAGACCTCCAACTTGCTCAACTGCTGGCCGCCGGTGGTCCGGTCTGCGCCGGCATCAACCTGGAATACTATTTCTCCGTCGTCGACAACGAGCGCTATGGCGCGGGCACCAAACTGCCTCACAACGTCACTGGCCTGGTTGGCGTCATGAACGGTCATGCCAGCGATTTGCGCACCGGCCTGCCCTGGCAGATGGTCGAAATCCACGAACCTGTGCGCCTTCTCCTGGTCGTCGAAACCACCCCCGACCGTGCGGCCAATGCCGTCTCCAAGAATGCGCACGTCACTGAACTGGTGAAGAACCGCTGGATTCGCGTGGCCACCATCGACCCCGAGAGCGGCTGCGTCCATGTTTACCGCGATGGCGTATTTGAGCCGTTTGTGCCCGCCGTCCAACCCTTGCCCGTCGTCTCTTCCTCCGCCGAGTGGTACCAGGGCCGCCTCGAGCACCTCCCCATGGCGCGCGTCAGCCCACGAAAGATGTCTTCATGAGCGTTTCTTTCCTTATCTGCTCCGTTCTCCTTTTACCCGCCGCCGTGTTTGCCCTCCTTGGCCTCGGCTGGCTGCTCGGATGGTCGCCGCGCGAACGCACCATCGCCCGCATCACCGCCGCCTGCTACGCCTTAGCCGGACTCGCCGCCGGAGCGCTCTGGGCCCAAATGACATTCTCCGGCGCTCATCAGGTGGAGGTCTCTTTCGGAAACTGGTTCGCCTTTGGAGGTGAGGGATTTCCTCTTATCCTGCGAGTCGACCGTTTGTCGATGCCCCTCATTGCCCTCTCCATCGTCCTGGTTGGACTCATCGGTGTCTTCTCCGTCCGCTACCTCCACCGCGAGCCCGGCTATCTCCGCTTCTTCACCCTGCTTCACCTGTTCGCCTTCGGCATCGTGCTCCTGTTCATGGCCGGCTCCTTTGATTTGCTCGTCGCCGGCTGGGAACTCGTCGGCCTCACCTCCGTCGTCCTCATCGCCTTCTTCCACGAACGCACCGAACCCGTCGAAAACGCCATCCGCGTCTTTGCCACCTACCGCGCCTGCGACATCGGCCTGCTCACCGCCGTCGTCATGCTCCACCACTTCGCCCGGTCCACCGCTTTCTCGCAACTCCTCCCGCAGGCTTGGCCAGGAACCGCTACGCCCCTCGATTCCTCCCAGGCCACGCTCGCCGGTTTTGCCCTACTCCTGGCTGCCATGGGTAAAGCCGCGCAAATTCCCTTTTCCGGTTGGCTGCCCCGCGCCATGGAAGGACCCACGCCCTCCAGCGCCATCTTCTACGGAGCCCTATCCGTCCATGCCGGCGCTTATCTCCTCCTCCGCGCTCAGCCCATCCTCGCCGCCTCTCCCTTCGTCTCCGCCGCCGTCATTGCCATTGGCGTCCTCACCGCCATCCATGGAACCATGGTCGGCCGAGCCTGCGCCGATGCGAAAACCTCCCTTGCTTATGCCTCCATGAGCCAGCTTGGCATTATCTTTGTCGAAATCGGATTCGGCTGGTCGTGGCTCGCCTTGTTTCATATCTGCGGCCATGCCGTTGTCCGCACCCTGCAGTTCCTACGCGCCCCCTCCATGCTTCACGACTATCACCGCGTCCACTCCGCCGCGGGAGGCCATCTCACCGATACCGGCGGGTACTTCGAGATGCTCTTCCCTGCCCCGGTCCGGCCCTGGCTCTACCGCCTCGCCCTCGACCGTGGTCACCACGACACCGTGCTCGACCGCTTTGTCGTGGGCGCTCTCGTCCGCCTCGCCCGCCGCCTGATGGCCATCGAGAGTTCTTTCCTCAATTCAAATATCAGTACCCCGCGGCCCAAACCTCTACCCGTTCTTTGGGCCGCCCGCCGCACGCGCGAGGGCATCGATGGATAGACTCACCTTCCCCTTCGTCACTTTCGCCATCGTCAGTCTGTGCGGCGCCGCGTTGCTGGTCTGGCGTGTCCAGACCGCGGAGCGCGCCCGGTGGCAGAGTGCGGCCGCCCTTTCCCTCAGCCTTGGTTCTCTGCTGGGCGCGCTCATCTTGCTCCACTTCTCCCCATCCCGCATCCTCGTGGAATCGCTTCCCTTCGCCGGTGCGATCCCCTGGTTCCGCGTCGATTCCCTGAACGCAGTCTCGCTGCTGCTGTTTACGGCCTTGGCCCTCGGCATCGTCATCCTCGCCCCCCGCCGCAAGATGACTCCACACTGGCTCTCCGGCTTGCTCATTGTCGTCGCCGCCACCATCGCCGCTTATGCCGCCAACAACCTGCTCGTCTTCTTCGCTGGTTGGGCCTTTTCCATCCTGCCCTTTCTCTCTAACCGCTTCCTCGCCATCACCGGCGAACTCGAGATGCCCGTCCTCGGACGCGTCGTGCTCCTGGCGACTGTTGTGGCCTTGGCCGCCGGCCTCGGGTTGTTGATCTGGCACGGCGCGTCTGGAGGTTGGACAGCCGCCATCGGCCTGAGCGACGCCCGTACGGGTGACGATCCCATTCTCCTCTGGGCGTTCGCCTTTCTCATGCTCGCCGTGGTTCTCCGCAAAGGACTACTGCCCTTCCACTCCTGGGTGGTCTCCGCTTTCGAGCACGGGCCGCTCCTGGCGCTGATCCTCCTCGTCAACAGCCATCTCGGCGCGTTCCTCGTCGCCCGCCTCGCCATCCCGCTGCTGCCCGATGTTGCCGGTACGGCCCTGCCACTCTTAGGTGACTTCGGACTCATTACCGCAGCCTATGCCGCCTTGCTCGCCGTCGCCGAACGCAATCCCCGCCGCCTCCTGGCCCTGCTCTCCATCAGCCAGGCATCCTTCATCCTCGCCGGCCTGGAAAGCGGCAACCCCGAAGGCATCGCCGGCGCACTCGTCCTCTGGCAGGTCGTCGCAGTCTCCACCACAATCCTCGCCGCCGTCTACACCAGCGTCGAAGCGCGCCTCGGCATCACCGTGGACGGAAGCCGTTATCTCGGCCTTGCCCGGAGCGCGCCCCGCCTCGCCGCCGTCTTCCTCATCGGCGGGCTCGCCCTCGTCGGCCTCCCTTTCACACTCGGCTTCTGCGCCGAAGATCTCCTGATGCGCGGTACCCTCGAATCCCACCCCCACCTCGGCCTCATCTTACCCATCGTCACGGCGCTCAACGCCGTCCATGTCCTTCGCCTCTTTGCCACACTATTCTGGAGCCATCCTTCGGCGGAATCGCGCGGCTTTTCCGACGCCCTGCCGCGCGAACGCTGGGTCCTCACGGCAGCCATTCTTTTCCTGATCCTCGCCGGACTCCGCCCGGAACCCGCCGTTCGCTTTCCCTTCGCCGCCGCCGAGCACCTCGATCCGCATACCGGCTCCGCCCGTGCTTCTACACTTACAATGAAGTGAATGGGGGAACGCTTCGTTTGCGTCCACGGACACTTTTATCAACCGCCGCGTGAGAACCCCTGGCTCGAGTCGATCGAACTCCAGGATTCCGCCTATCCCTACCACGACTGGAATGAGCGAATCACCGCCCAGTGCTATGCCCCGAATTCGGCTTCCCGTATCCTCGATGCCGACGGCCGCATCCTCCGCGTAGTCAATAACTACTCCCGTATCAACTTCAACTTCGGCCCCACCCTGCTCGCCTGGCTGGAATGGGCCAGCCCCGTTACCTACCAGTCCATCCTCGATGCCGACCGCCTCAGCCGCGAGCACTATTCCGACCACGGCTCCGCCATCGCTCAGGGCTACAACCACATCATCCTGCCCTTAGCCAATTCCCGCGACAAACGTACCCAGATTCTTTGGGGAATTCGCGACTTCCAACGCCGCTTCCAGCGTGATCCCGAAGGCATGTGGCTGCCGGAAACAGCCGTCGATACCGAAACTCTCGAGATCCTCGCCGAATGCGGCATCCGCTACACCATCCTCTCGCCCTATCAGGCCGCCCGCGTCCGCGAACCCAACGGCCAATGGCGCGACGTCTCAAACGCGCGCGTCGACCCTTCCACCCCCTACCGCGTCAACCTCCCCTCGGGCCGCTCCATCACCGTCTTCTTCTATGACGGTCCCATCTCTCGCGCCCTCGCCTTCGAAGACCTTCTCACCCGCGGCGAAAATCTCGCCGCCCGCCTTCTCGGCGCATTCCACGACAATCGTTCGTGGCCCCAACTCGTCCACATCGCCACCGACGGCGAAACCTACGGCCACCACCGCGAACTGGGCGACATGGGCCTCGCCTACTGCCTCCACTCCCTCGACAGCACCCCCAATGTCCGCCTCACCAACTACGGCGAATTCCTCGAACGCTTCCCCCCGCAGATGGAAGCCGAGGTTTTCGATAACAGCTCCTGGAGCTGTATCCATGGCGTCGAACGCTGGCGCTCCGACTGCGGCTGCAACACCGGCATGCGTCCCGGCTGGTCGCAACAGTGGCGCGGCCCCCTACGCGAAGCCCTCGATTGGCTCCGCGACGAACTCGCCTGCTGGTTCGAACGCAAAGGCACAGAATTGTTTCAGGACCATTGGGCCGCCCGCGACGCCTACATCGACGTCATCCTCGACCGCTCGCCGGAAAATATCGATGCCTTCTTCGCCCGTCACGCCAGCCGGCTCCTGTCCCCTTCCGAACGGGTCCTCGCCCTTCAACTTCTCGAAATCCAGCGCCACGCGATGCTCATGTACACCAGTTGCGGCTGGTTCTTCGACGACCTCTCCGGCATCGAAACCGTCCAAGTGATTCAATACGCCGGCCGCGCCATCCAACTCGCCGAAATGATCCTCCGCAAGGGAATCGAGGAGGAGTTCCTCGCCCTCCTGGAACGCGCCCGTGGCAACGTCCCCGAACACCCGAACGGCCGCGCCATCTACGAATCGTCGGTTCGCCCGGCCATTGTCGACTTGCGCAAGGTCGGCGCACACTACGCCATCAGTTCGCTCTTTGAAGACTACGGCGAGTCCACCCGAATCTTCAGCCACCTCGTCGAACGCGAAGACGGCAACGCGTTGCATGCCGGCAAAACGCGCCTCACCCTTGGTCGCGCCCGCGTCACTTCTCTCATCACCGGCGCCTGCAGCACTTTTAGCTACGGCGTCCTCCACCTCGGCGGCCAGAACATCTACGGTGGCATTCGCGACTACCAGGGCCACCGCTCCTATAACCAGCTCTACAGCCACTTCAGCGATATCCTCCATCGCGGCGATATCCCCGAACTCATCCGCTCCGTCGACAAACAGTTCGGCGGACACTTCGGCGGCGCGACCTTCTCCCTCCGCCTCCTGTTCCGCGACGAACAGCGCCGCATCGTCGCCCGCCTCCTCGAATCGGCGGACCTCGAGGCGGCCGCCAAACTACGGGAGCTTCACCGCGAACACGCCACGCTCGTCCGCTTTGTCGGTGACCTTGGAATCCCCCTCCCGCGCCGTGTCATGGCGGCCATCGAGTTTACGCTCAACGACGACCTCCTCATCGAACTCTCCCAGCAGGAGCCCAGCCTTCCGCGCATCCGCGAAATCCTCGCCGAGATCGAACACATGCACGTACCCTTCGACGCCGTCACCGCCGAATTCCGCTTCCGCCGCAACCTCGAAGCCGCCACCCAGACCCTGGCACAGCACCCGGAAAGCCTCCCCGCCCTCCAGCGCCTCAACCGCCTCACCGGCATCTGCCCCCACCTGCCCTTCCCCATCAGCCTTTGGCGGGTCCAGAACTCCTTCTGGAGCATCGCCCACTCCACTTACCCCGCCCAGGCCAGGAAGGCAAGACAAGGCGCCGTCGCTCCGCAGAAATGGGTCCAACTCGTCCTCTCGCTCGCCGACAAGCTGAAAATCCACCTCACCCCGGATCAGTAACCCTACTTCCAGAGCTTCTCGATTTCCTCCAGGCTGCGTCCGCGCGTCTCCGGCGCATAGCCGAACACGAGCAGCGCCGTGACGCCGCACAAGCCGGCATACAGCAGAAAAGCCCCCGCCGCCCCCACCCGGTTCGCGATGCTCAAAAACGTCAGCGTTAACACCGTGCAAGCCAGCCACAGCGCTGTCGTCGCCAGCCCCATCGCCCGCCCCCGAATCCGGTTCGGAAACATCTCACTCAGGTAGACCCAGACGCCGGGCCCAAGCCCCAGCGCAAACGCCGCCACGCAGCCCAGCATCAAGGGCACTACCGCGGCCGCCGCTGGTGCAGCCGCGCGGAACACCCACGCCATCCCCAGCAAACCCGCTCCCAAACCCACTGACGAGCCGATCAACAGCGTCCGCCTCCCCAATCGGTCGATCCCAGCCATCGCCACCAGCGTAGCCACGAAGTTCACTACGCCAATCAGAACGTTGGAGCCAATCGCCGACGTGTCGCTCGTCCCACCCGTATAATCCTTCAGAAGCACCGACCCGTAGAAGAGCACCGTATTAATTCCCGTCCACTGCTGGAGCACAGCCAGCGCCACTGCCAGCAGAAACGCGCGTCGCAGTCCCGGCTGCCACAGTTCGGCCAGCGTTCCGCTCTCTTCTTGAATACTCCGCTCAATCTCGATAAGCTCAACGCGCGCGGCATCGCCTCCGTTCACCTGCGAGAGCACCGAAAGAGCCTCCGGCGCTCGCCCACGCTGCACCAGCCACCGCGGACTCTCCGGCACCGCGAACAGCGCCGCAAAGAAGATCACGCTCGGAATTGCCGCCGCCGCGAACATTCCCCGCCACGCGTCCGCGCCGTGGAACGAGAGCATCCAGTTGACGAAGTAGGCGAGCAGGATTCCTGTCACGATCGTCAACTGTTGCAACGCGACCAGCCGCCCCCGCTGCGAAGGCGGAGCGACCTCGGCAATGTAGAGTGGAGCCAGCAGCGACGACACTCCAATCGCCAGCCCGCCCAACATCCGCGCCACCGCAAATTCGGTGATCGACCGCGGCATTGCGGCCGCGATCGACGACACCGCAAACAAGAGTGCGCACACCAGCAGTATTCGCTTGCGGCCCCACCGGTCGCTCAGCCAGCCGCCACACGCCGCACCCGCCACGCACCCGATCAGCAAGCTCGACGCCGCAAATTCGGTCTCCACGGTCGATAGCGCAAAGCTCCGCTGGAGCAGCAGAATCGCGCCGTTGATCACGGCAATGTCGTATCCGAACAGCAGCCCCGCGCATGCGGCCACCGCCGACAGGAACACCGCATAGCCCCGCCGTTTGGCGATCACCCGGCCTCCACGTGGGCCCAGAGGTCCACCTTACGCCGGATGCGCTCCGCGCACTCCGGCACGTGCAGCACATCGCATTCGCTGCCCAATAGGAACGGATGCCCCGTCGCCGCCATCCGCTCACGCAACTCCGCCGCCCGCCGCGCCACTTCTTCCTCCGGCATCACCTCGTCGGAATAGAACAACTTGGTCGGCAGATTCCCGTACATCACGACGTCATCCGGCACAAGCGCTTCATCCTCCCACAGCGTGCGGCTGCTTCCCAGGCTCAGCACCGCCGGATGGACGTCCGCCGCCCAAGCCTCCACCATCGCCTGCGTCAACTCGCCGCAGTCGTGCAGAAACAGGCTCACGCCGCATTCGCTCAGCACCTGCTTCATCTCGAGCATCGGCGCCAACGCATAGTCTGCAAAGATCGTTGACCCGCGCTTGATCTGCCGCGGCGACAGGTACACGCTGTTCACCGCCGGTTCGCAGAGAATCATCGTCTCCGCGCCAGCCTCCACCTGCCACAGCAGCGACCTCCGCACGACCTCACGGGCTCGTCCGAGGCACCACTCCCACAAACGCACCATCGGGTCCCCCATCTCTCCCTCGCCCGCCAGCGCAATCGCCGAAATCGGATCGCGCATCAGCTTCGTCGCCAGCGAGAAAGGACCAATCGCCAGCCCCACCGGCGCTAAATCGGTATTGATCCGCAGCCACCCGATCGCCCCCGCACGGGCGTCCGCGGGCGTCGTAGCCTCCGGCGCGGCGTCCGGAACTTCCGTAAACTGGAACGTCTCCGCCGCCTGCTCATCCAACCCGAACGGCGCAAGCAAAGCCGCCTTGTCCAGCCGCAGATCCATCAACGGCATCGCCATCGGAATCTGATATCGCCGCGCGCTCCGTGCCAGCATCCGCCCCAAGCGCTCAGCATGCGCGCGCACCGCCTCCGGCTCTGCCTCTTCGTGTAGATCCAGATCCGTCGCTATTGGAAAGCGCACACCTCTCCGGCCGAGTTCCAACCAGTCTTGTCTTGTCATGCGAATTCGCGCAGGGCTCCGAGCATCGCCACCACGTTCTCGACAGGCGTACCCGCCTGGATGTTGTGGATCGAGTTGAAAACGAATCCTCCGTTGGGAGCGAAAATCTCGCAACGCCGCAGTACCTGTTCGCGCACTTCCGCCGCCGTCCCGAACGGCAGCACCCTCTGCGTATCCACGCCTCCACCCCAGAACACCAGCCGGTCGCCAAAGCGTTCCTTCAACCCCTCCGGCTCCATCCCCGCCGCCGAACACTGCACCGGGTTGACGATGTCAAAGCCCGCTTCAATGAAGGAATCGTAGAACCGCGCCACCGACCCGCACGAGTGCTTGAAGCACTTCCAGGTCGTGTTCTTGTGAATCCAGCCGCAGATTTGCGCGTAGTAGGGCAGCCACAGCTCGCGGAACGTCGCGACCGAACAGAACGACGATGTCTGCGTGCCGAAGTCCGTGCCGCACAGGAACACAGCGTCCACCGAATTGCCAATCCGCGCATAAATGCGCGCCAGGTTCTTGAGCGCGATCTCGGTCTGCGCTTCATAGATCCGGTGAACATAGTCCCGCCGGCTGGCCAGCGTCATGTACCACTCCGCGACATCGCGAATCCCCCGCGGGTCCTTCAGAAACGGCGCCGGCACCAGCGCGATATCGCCGAGTGCCGTACCGCCGAAGTTCGCGATTACGGCTCGCCCTGTCCGGTTGGCCGCCGCGACTTCGTTGGCAATGGAATCGAGGTCCTCTTCCGCCAGCGGCTGAAACTCTTCCAGGTTATCCGCGGGGTCGAGTGCGTTCTCATCGAAGTGGCGCTGCCGGATGATCGTGTCGAAGAAGTGGAATCCGCGCGGCATTCTTCCGCTGGGAGGCGCCGTAACATCTCCCTCGGGATAGATCAGTGTATCGCCATTGTTCGGATCCACCGTAACGTTGAAGTTACCCGGCACCAGTACGTCGAGTCCGTTGAACGTCCACGGCTTCCAATTCTCGTTCGCGATACCAAACAACGTCTTCCGCGGCGACACCCCCTCGACGTCGATCCCCATCGCGACTTTGAGGTCTTCGTCCAGAAGCCCCAACATCTGGTACGGCTCGCCAACCTTTACCGGGCGCCGCTCCAGACCATAGTAGTCGCGCAAGCCCGCCACGACGCTCACATGAATCCCGGTCACCGCCGTCGACCCGAAGTCCAGCGGAACCCTATCCGGCGTCCGATGCGCCAGGCTATCCAGCACGCGCTGCCGTGAGTTCGATGCCACAAGAGACCTATTCGTTTTCAGATCCACAAGTCTCATTAATATCATCGAAACGAATCCGCGTCCAGCTTTTGTCCTTCTCCGTATTTTCGCCTCGACGAAAATTTCCCATTGACAACTAATTGAAATTTATTTTTGGTTTATTTTCAGATATTTACAAAAATGCACTGAGCGAACTTTCGAACCCCTCAGGCTAAATTGCGACTGGAAGCGGCGGCTGCGCCCACCTGGCGGGCCGCCACGACCCGGGATTTTCGATGCCTGACGAGATCATCATCATTGTTCCCGATCTGTGGTGGTAGTCCAGGCGGCTTAGGCTGCTAACCGCGCGTACACAGACGCGCGTCAATCAATCGATCTCAGTTTAGTGTCCCCCAGGGACCAGCCCGTACGGGCAACTCCATCTGGTATACTTCCGGTGGGAATAGGCGTCGGCCTACTCCCACCGGATTGCCAGCCTACCGCGTCCCCTCCTCCCTATGCGCAGTGTGCTCTCGGTGATTGTCGTTGCCTTGGCCGTTCTGGCCACAGGCGGTTCCCCTTCTCTGGCTTTCCACCGTGCACAACGCTTGCGTGCATTTCCCCCGCCGAACGTTCCCTACCAAGAGGCTGAAGTGTGGCAGACGACGGTGAAGCAGGCACGAGCGGCGCTGAACGATCAAGACTTTCCGACTGTGCTGCGTTTGATGGTGCCCTTTGAGAAACTGGCGCGGACGGCGGCTCCGGCGCGGCTCTCGACTTCCACCTATTTATATCTTGGGGCGGCACACCTCGGCACGTACCGATATTCCGAGGGACTGAGGGAACTGTTGGAGGCCAGGCGACTGGCGGAACTCACGGACGACCGGCCCAACCTGGCGAGCATCCTGGCGCTGCTTTCGAATCTCTATTTGCAGATGTCGGCGGTTCCCGAAGCCGAGCAGGCAGCCAGCAAAGCGTTAGAGGTGTGCGATCCGGGATCGGTGCAGATGGTGGGACTTACGATTCA
>JAEUQD010000983.1 GCA_016789925.1 Bryobacterales bacterium
CCCTGAACGTCGCCAGAGAGGTTGTCCAACGACTTGGCGAAGGCATACGAACTGAGCCAGGTGAGGCCATGCCAGGCCCGCATTTCCACCTTCATCTGGAAGGCGTGATAGGACGAGTAGGAGCCGTTCTCGACGTAGCTGCCCGCGGCGAAACGAGGCCAGAGGCGCCGGTCCTGAATGTTGCCGGGACCGGGCAAGGGCACGTTGACGGGGCGTGAAAACTCGATCTTGGATCCTTTCGCCGCCACCCAGGCGCCTTCGACGGAAAGCGCGCCGGCGACCGTCTTCTGGAGGGTGACGTTCCATTGCTGAAAGTACGGGTCGCGGGTATTGGGATCGAGTTGGAAGAAGTTCAGCGGAACGAGGTTCAAGCCCTGGGTGATGGGCTGGAACATGTTGGCGAGAGTCTTCGTGGGGGTGGGGCTGGTATTGAAATTCGAGAGTTCGTCAGCCAGGAAGGGGGCATTCACGATGCCGGTGGATTCAGCGCGATTGCCCTGGATCAGGCCGTAAAAGATGCCGTAGCCGAGCCGCAGAACGAGCGTGCCGCCCGTGGGCCGCCACGCGAGGCCGGCCCGCGGCGCGAAGTTGTTGCGGTCCAGCCGCCGGAGCGAGCCATCGAGACCCACCTGGCTGGAGGGAACGATAACGTCCTGGAAAAGAGGATAGAGGAACCGGCCCACCTGCTGGCCGTTGTAGTTGATAGTGCCCTGAGAGTCGCTGGCGACGACAATGCGGCGGGCGACGGGGTCGGCGGAGGCGTTCTGGTTGTTGACGGTGCGGAGTTGGTGGTTGAGTTCGTAGCGCAGGCCGAGGTTCAAAGTGAGGCGGGGACTGATTTTCCAGTCGTCTTGAAAAAAGAAGTGCTCGTTGTAGAGGTACTTGATTCCGAAGAGATTGCGAGGAAACGTACGGCGGCCCTGGAAGGGGATGCCGAGCAGGAAGTCGCTCCAGGAGTTGCCACTGTAGGTGCCGTTAAATGTGAAGTCGCCGCGGGAGCGGGCGGCATTCGTGGTGGCCGTGTCGTACCTGCGGAAGTGCGCGCCGAACTTCATCGAGTGCGTGCCCTTGATCCAGGTGATGTTGTCGATGATTTCGTGTTTGTTGTCCCGGAACTTAATAGGGCTGAAGGCGTTCGGGTTGAAACCGAGGAAGCCCGTGATGCCAAGGCCGGGGAAGCCCGGAAAATCGGAAGATTGTTCGACGAAACCGGAGATGCCGGAGAGGACCGTGTGGTTGGTGCCGAGCCCTTGCGGCGCATTCTCGAAGCGCGTGCGGACATAGCCGAGGCGAAACTCGTTGAACATCGTCGGGCGGATGGTATGGGTTTCGCTGAGGCTCCAACGCTGCTTGCGCACGCTGAGCGTAACGCCACCGTTGGCTTCAAACTGGCCGGGAGAATAGGTTTCGGTCTCGTTGATCGAGTAGGACGAGGCGAGTGTGTCTGCGGCGGAGAAGCGATGATCGATGCGGACGTCAAACTTGTCGGTCAGGTTGCGGCGGCTGGGGGCGAAGGCAAAAGTGCCGGTGGCGGTGTTCGATTCGGGATAAAAGGGGAGGTAATAGGTGGCCTGCGGGGAGAGGCGGTTTGAGGGAATACGGTTGTTGGGAAAGGGATCGCGCAGCGTTTGGCTCGGCTGTGCCGGGTTCGGCCGGATCGTGGCGGGGTCGTTGATCGTAGGCCGGCCCGAGAAATCGCCGGCGCGCATGAGGGCGGTGGGCACCAAAGCGTTGGATTG
>JAEUQD010001015.1 GCA_016789925.1 Bryobacterales bacterium
AAGCCGTTGGAAATCATCCAGAGCATTGTGAGTCCGCGAAAGACGTCGAGGGAGTAGAGGCGTTGCCCCAACAGGGAAGGGAGGGAATCCCCCGAGGGAGTCTCAGGGTGAACGCTGACGCCGGGCATGAGGGGATTGTAACCCTATTGAAGCAGGCGCGAAGCGTCGATCAATCGGGCACACTAGAAAGGAGTGGAGGACGAGCTTGGAACAAATTCTCTTGGCTTTGTGCGTTGTGGCGGGAGTGATCTTTGGGTTCATCATCGCCTGGATCAGCCTGCGGTCGGAGCGGGCGGCGATCTATGAACGGGGCAAGACGGACAGTGCGAGTGAACGTGCGGCGCTGGAAGAGCGGGTGAAGCAGAGGGACTTGCGTATCGAGGAGATCTACGCCGAGCGGGCGCAGGAGCGCGGCGAACTGGAGCGGTTGCGAGAAGAGACGGCGACGCTGCGCGCGGCGCAAAGCGACGTTGAGCAACGGAGGGGGATTGCGAAGGAGCAGGCGCAGCAGGCGGTAGCGGCGAAACTGGCAGGACAGGAAGAGATGATTGCGACGTTGCGGAGCGTCGCGGAGGAGAAGTCGGCGGAAGTGGATCTACTCCGCGCGAAGAACGCGGAGGCCGAGGGGGAACTGCGGTCGCTGCGCACGGCTTTGTCGGAGCGTGATGTGAAGGTGTCGGCGCTGGAGGAAAGGGCGGCCGAACTCGAGGGCTTGAGAGCCCACATCGCCGAACTGCGGGCGGGCGGAGCGGCGCTGCAAACGGCGTTGGGCGAGAAGGACGCCCTGCTGAAAGATCTGCGGGAGTCGCAGCAACGATTGGCCGAAACCTTCAAAGCGCTCGCTGGCGAGGCGTTGCAGAACGCCAGCAAGGACTTTGTCGACCTGGCCCGGAACGAACTCGGACGCCTCCAAACGGACGCCAAGGGGAACCTCGAAGGCGTCGTGAAGCCTCTCCAGGAGCAGTTGGAAAAGATGGACCGGAATGTCAACCAGATGGAGCGCGAGCGCGCCGAGTCCGACGGGCGTCTGCGGGAGCAGTTGTCGTCGCTGCATGGAGTGCAGCAGTTGTTGCGCACCGAGACCGCGAACCTGGTATCGGCGCTGCGGATGCCGGCGGTGCGAGGAAGGTGGGGCGAAATTCAATTGCGGCGCGTGGTGGAACTCGCCGGGATGTTGCAGTATGTCGACTTCGAGGAACAGCCCACCGTGGACACCGACCGAGGCGCGCAGCGTCCGGACATGATGATTCACCTGCCATCAAAGCGCCAGATTGTCGTCGATGCGAAGGTGTCGCTGCAGGCCTATCTGGATGGATTGGAAGCGCCGGACGAGGCTACCCGCGCGGCGAAGATGGTGGCCCACGCCGCGCAGGTGCGCGCTCATTTGTCGAAGCTGGCCGACAAGCGGTACTGGAACCAGTTTCCCGAAGCGCCGGAGTTTGTGGTGGCGTTCCTCCCCGCCGAAACGTTCTTCAGCGCGGCCCTGCAACAGGACCCGTCGCTGATCGAGTTTGGCGCGGAACAAGGCGTAATCCTCGCCACGCCGACGACTCTGATCGCGCTGCTGAAAGCCGTGGCGTATGGCTGGCAGCAGGAGCGTTTGGCGGAGAATGCGCGGGTGATCAGCCAGTTGGGGCAGCAGTTGTACGACCGCCTGCGGATCTTCCTGGGCTATGTGGATGACATGCGGCGTAACCTCGTGCGCACGGTGGACAGCTACAACAAGGCCGCCGCGTCGCTGGAGACGCGCGTGTTAGTCAGCGCCCGGAAGTTCCGGGAACTGGGGGCGGCGACATCGGACGAGTTGGAGCCGGTGGACGTGATCGACGAGGTGCCGCGCACGCTGCAAGCGCTGGAACAGGCGGCGCTGGATTTCGAGTCGGCGGAAAAGGTGTTGGCGGCGGGAACAGTGATTGAGGCCGATCTGTGAGGAAGATGTAAAGGTTTGGTAAAAGCGTAACCCGGCGCGGAACCGCGATTTTCCAGGCAACGTATCAATAGGCGTAAGGAGCGATACGACAATGACTCGGAGAATCGAAAACCTGATCAGCAAGACGATGTTGGCGGCGGCGCTCGTGGCGGTGCCGGGAGCAATGTTCGCCGAAACCAAGAGTGTGGCCCAGGAGCGCGCGGAGGTTGACGCTGCCCTGGCGAAGAAGGTGCGGCATGAACTGGTCATGCTTCCCTGGCTGGGAGTGTTCGACAACCTCGCGTACCGCGTGGAGGACGGCGTAGTGACGCTGTCGGGGCAGACCATCCGGCCCACCATCAGATCGAGCGCGGGTAACATTGTGAAGCGGATGGAAGGCGTCAAGCAGGTGGTAAACAACATTGAAGTGCTGCCGCTGTCCCGGTTTGACGACGACATCCGGATCCGCGTGGCGCGGGCGGTTTACGGCTATCCGGCGTTGCAACGCTACGGGCTTGGAGCGCAACCGCCAATTCGGATCGTGGTGAAGAACGGAGAAGTCGTACTGGAGGGCGTCGTGGCCAATGAGTTCGACCGGAACGTGGCGTTCCTGCGGGCCAACGGCGTGGGTGGCGTTTTCCAGGTGACCAACAAGTTGCGGGTAGAGGGCAAACGCGACCTCTAAAGTGCCCGGGGGGATGCGTGAGCGCTAGAGGGGCGGGCCGCAAGGCTCGCCCCTTCTGGCATTTGGCAAGATAGACGATGTGATGCTGGCATACTTTGCATTGGCGGTGATGACGATAGGCGACGGTCCCGTGAAGGGCAGCGCGCAGGCAGTGAAGGTGAGCGATGTTCACCTGGCGCACACGGTGCAGGTGGCTGGGGCAAGCGCCGATGCGGTTCTGAAGCAACTGGACAAGGTGCTGCGGACCGCGGGCAGCAGCCTCAATCAGGCGGTGAAGATCAATGTCGCGGTGGCTTCCGATGAAGAGACGGCCGCCGTGGAACTTGCGATCCAGAAGCGCTTTGGCGGTAAGAGCAAGCCAGCGGTGAGTCTCGTGAGCGGGACCCTGGCCGACGGCGCCCGCGTGGCCATGGACGCAGTGGCCATCACTTCCCGGGTCAGGCCGCGTACTCGTGAAGTCGGTGTGCTGCCGGCAGGCGCGCGGCTGTATGTTTCCGGACAGGCGGTCGGAGGAACACTCGAACAGGCAACGCGCGAAACGTTGGACAAATTGAAGGCCAACCTCGTGTGGGCCGGTGTGGGCCTAGACAAAGTGGTGCAGGTGAAATCGTTTGTCGACCCGATGACTTCGGTGGCGGACGTGCGCCGCTGGATCGACGCCTACTTTGGCGCTCAGCCTCCGCCCCAGGTCTTCGTCGAGTGGACTTCCAAGGGGCGAATTGAAATTGAGTTGCTCGCTTCGTTAGATGAAAAAACCACTTTGCCGGTGGAGCACCTCTGGCCCCCGGACGAAAAGCCGTCGCCCGTGTTCTGCCGGATGACGCGTGTAGCGTCGCCCGCAAGCATCTACATCTCGGGATTGTTTGGCGACCCGGGGCCCGATGGGGAACGCCAAATCCGGACGATCTTCTCGGAACTGAAATCAGTACTGTCAGCCACCGGGAGCGACCTGCTACATCTGGTGAAAGCGACCTACTACGTCGGCGACGATGTTACCAGCCGGAAATTGAATGAAATCCGGCCCGAATTCTACGATCCCAAACACCCGCCGGCAGCCTCCAAGGCGGGTGTAAGAGGAACCGGGAAGCCGAACCGGATGATTACCTTAGACATGATCGCCGTGCCAGTGCGATAAGATAAGAAAATGGGGTCATCTTCCGCTCCTGCGGATGCGTCATCATCCGAAGGACGCTTGCAGACACTGGTTTTCTCTGAGACACAAGAAAAAGGTTTTGGATTACGCTTCTGGACCGTGATTGCAGCCAGTTTCCTGGGCTTTCTGGGGATCGGCGCAATTCTGCCGCAATTAGGTCCACACGTCCGGCACGATCTGCGTGCGTCGGACTTCACTGTCGGTGTTGTGATCGGGGTTTTCTCCGTCGTCGCGCTCCTGTCGCGCTTCCTGTCCGGCCGTGTTACCGACGGCAAGGGGCGTAAATATGCTTTGCTCTGCGGGTTGGGATTGTGCAGCCTTTCGGGTTTGGCCTACTATGTGCCGGGCGGAGTGGGAACCGTGTTCGCCGGCCGGATTCTACAGGGTGTTGGCGAGGCGTTCCTCTATACAGCAGCGGCGACTTGGACGATTGAACTTGCGCCCGACGACCGGCGCGCCCGTGCGCTCGGCTTCCTGTCAACGGGAATCTGGGGCGGCATCACGGTGGGTCCCGCGGTGGGGTACGCGCTGGGGTCCTACCATGCGGCGGCGCTGCTGTTGCTCGTTTCGCCGTGGCCGGCGATGTATGTGCTGTACCGCTTTGTGCATGAGGAACACAAAGTGCGTACGCCCAGCAGAAGTTATCTGGCCGCTTCGCGGTCGGCGTTGCTGCCGGGGATTGCTTTGGGACTCGTCAACGTCCACTACCCGGCATTCACTGGATTCCTGGCTTTGCACTTGACCCGCGCCGGCAATTCCGGAGGCAAGGCATTTTCTGCCTACGCGGCCATGATTGTGGCGTCACGATTCCTGTTGTCTGGCCTGCCTGACCGGTTGGGGCCGAGAGTCACCTATTACTCGGGCTTGGCCTGCATGGTGACCGGACTGGCCGTTATCGCGACCGGACCCACGGCTGGCGTCGCCGTAGCCGCGGCGGCACTCGTCGGATTTGGGTTCTCGTTTCCGTGGCCTTCGATTGCCAGCGTAATTCTTGGCCGCATCCATGAATCCGAGCGCGCTTCCACGCTCGGCGTGCTGACGGCGTCCATCGACCTTTTTGTGGGCTTCTCCGCCTTTATGCACGGAGGATTTGCCTCGCGGATGGGCTACCCGGCGGTGTTCTGGGTTTCAGCCTGCTGCGCTGCGGGCTCAGCCGTGGCCGGCTACCGGATTCTCGAGCGGGCTATTCAGCCGGACTCTGAATCTTGCCCAGCACCTCGTTAAACAATTCCTGCTGCTTCTTGAGTTCCTTCTTGGAAGGCGGTGCTTTCTCGTGCCGGTAGTCGTGCTCGTTGTAGCACGATCGGCAGCGAACTTTGGCAACTTCGTCGTTCAGGATAGAAACCACAGCATGATTGGTTAAGCGTTTGCACTTAATACAAAAATCGTCGAGATCATCCCCGAGACGGTGACCAGACATGGTTGCTCTCCTTGCGGCCCGAACCCGCAAGTATATCTAATTTCCCAGGCTATGGCTAATTGCCGGTGACGGGAACAACCTCGACATCGGTAAGAAACATCATCCCTTCGTGGACCATCTGCTGAATGTCCGGAAGAACCGAGCGGAGTTTATTCTCCGTGTCGACCGAAAGCACCGCGATGGGAGAGTCGCCACTTCCCACCGGACCCCGGC
This sequence comes from Bryobacterales bacterium, assembly GCA_016789925.1. Taxonomy (GTDB): domain Bacteria; phylum Acidobacteriota; class Terriglobia; order Bryobacterales; family Bryobacteraceae; genus JADLDI01. The sequence goes on from JAEUQD010001015.1 coordinate 5,381, forward strand.
GATGAATGCAGCCATGAATGCCGAAACCCATTACCCCCGACAGAGCCGTTGCCCCGGCCACCTCATGTCTGACAAGGCGCTGCATCAGAGCCTCGTACAAGGGGAGGCCCTTCCAGGTGTCGGTTTCGTCCACCATGATGATCAGCATCTTGGCTGGGGATGAGTCACGCTCCACAGGTTGCCCGCCGGATTTTGATTTAGTCACTTTTGTATTCCGTTTCGGCCTGCTGTATCGTATCGCAAGCTGAGGAGGTTCGGGGGCGGGCGCTCCTGGTCTGGTTGTCCGCCCCCCGGCGTTAAAAAGCGAGCTTCAAGGCAAACTGAAGGATGCGTGGGTCCGCCGCCGACGTGATCCGGCCGAACTGCGCTGCGGAACGATTCGAATTGGGTCCGTTGAAGCGAACCGTGTTGAAGACATTGAAGAATTCAGCACGGAACTGCAGGTTATAGCGTTCGGTGATGGGTGTATTCTTCACCGCGGCGAAGTCGGCGTTGAAGAACCTCGGGCCGCGGAGGATGTTGCGTCCTGAGTTGCCGAAGGTCCCTTCGCGGTTGACGACGAAAAGCGACGTGTCGAACCACTGGGTGATCATGTCGTTGTGCGAACGGGAATTCGACAGTTGCGGTTGCCCGCCCAAGAAGTCTGCCCGGTCTCGTCCGATTCCCGTGAGCGAGTTGTCGCGGCCCGCCGAAACCGAGAACGGAAACCCCGATTGCCAGACGGCCAGTGAATTCACCGACCATCCGTTGAAGGCGATACCGCCGATACCCTTGAGTTTCGGCACCGGAATGTCCCAGAGGTTGGCGAATTTGAAGACATGGGTGACATCGTCGTTGGAGACCGCGTAGTCGTAGCGGCGATTGTTTGGCGTGGTCCATCCGAAATCGTCAATCGTCTTCTGCCACGTATAATTGGCCAGCACTGAAAGGCCTTTGGCGTAACGCTTTTCCGCGTTCAATTGAAGAGAATGGAAGTGCGAGTTGTTGCCGGATTCCCAACTGCCCACGTTGGAGTAGTCCTGGTAAATGCGCCGGAGTTGTGTATTGCCGATGGTGGAAGAACCGGGCGTATAGATGGCCGGGTTGATCTCGCGGAAAGGTCCGTTG
>JAEUQD010000236.1 GCA_016789925.1 Bryobacterales bacterium
TCATGGATCTTTGGCATTTACATTGCTTCTTCTCCGTTGTGGATGAGTCTGTCTGGCTCGAAATCCGAGCGCGCCGCGACAGGGTCCGCCGGGGCGCTGGGAGGTGCGGTATGTCGGTGTGCGACGCGGCGGGTCGGGTGCTGGGGCGGCCATGAGTTGTTCGATCAGTTCCTTACAGGTTTGCGTATCCATGCCCGAATCACGCAATTGCTTGGCATGGTGACGGATGCGCCTTTCCCGCTCTTGTGCGGCTGCCACCGTAGGATCAGTTTCCTTGTAAGGTTGCTGATCCCGAAGCATCGCATGAATCGTACAGTTTGAAACTCGGGTTGTTCACCAGTTGAAAAAGCGGCCTCGGCTCACCTCCAAGCGTGCCTATGCTACATCAACCGGCACACCGTCGCGATATTTTCATCCTCGTGGGTGGCCCCGGGCCATGCATGGTTTGACATCTCAGATCGAACCATGATACTCGCCCAAGTAGAGAGGACTAGTGTGTCTTTCCCCAAAACACCCCGGGCGAGACTCCCTAGTCCTTTTTCATTTCTTGGACAGAAAGGATCTCGCTCCCATGCTCCCTCTGCCTCGGCCCGGCAACGCCTCCCCGTGCCCAGCCGTGGCCGGCCCCTTCGACACTTTTCGACATGCCACGCCCAACCGAATATTCACCTTCAATGGAAGAAGAAGATAAAATCTGAAGGTCATAAAGTCAAAACGACGGTCGAAGCCGGGCTGAAATCAGCGAGGGAAGGCCGGATTGTGGCCGGGGAAGAGGCAATGGACAAGTTGATCGACAAGTTGAGGACCCGGCGAGAAATTACGGCGAAACAATGAGCCGTTTCGTTCTGACGGGTCGACGCCAAGGCCTACCTGAAGGAACTTGAGTAGCGGCGGTGACGCGCGGCACGAGTCGAGAGAGCGGTACCGCCGCGGAATACCTGAGTTGACTTCAAGGTGCGGGCGTTGCAGGCGGCGGACCCCACGTGCCGTCCGGTTGAATGGCGAGTTGCTGGCGCACCGATTCCAAGCGGTTGCGGAAAAAGGGCTGGAGGCCGGGGCTGACGCCGCCGAGTCCACCACCGCCAGGAACGCCCGGAGCGCCGCCCGGGCGGGCGTTTAGGGTCTGATCTTCGGTAAGGGCTTTTTCAAACTGCTCCATGGTGTTCAGCTTTTGGGTGTCGCGAGCCACCCACGGCCGGATCATGTCGTGCAGTACTTTCATGCGCGTCGTCACCTGGTCAGTAGTAAGGAACTCGGTAGCGAGCCAGCGGTAGATTTGGCCGTAACGCTCTTTGTATTGCGGGACTTCCATCAGGCGGGTGAAGAGTGGACGGCCGCCGCCGCCACGAATGCCGTCAGGGTTGGCGGGCGGCTGGCCACCCGGAAACGGCGGTGGCTGACCTCCGGGAGGAGTGGGGGGCTGTCCGCCAGGAGGGAGCTGTCCGCCCTGACCGGGCTGCTGGGCCGCGGAATAGAGAACCGAGAGGGACGCCGGCGACCCTGCCGCACCCTGGCCGAACGCGCCGAAGGCGAGGCTGGGGTCCCAGAGAATCCAGACAAACTTGTTGTCGGAGGGCCGGTGGTAGAGGTGATAATTCTGAGCGAGCTGGCCGATGTAGCTATCGAGGTTGACGGTAAGGTTGTCGAGGGCGATGCCGCTCAAGATGCTATCGATGTCGAGGATGGGTTCGATCTTCTCGGGTAGTTGTTCGATGGGAGTGCGGTTGAGGACGGCGACAAGGTTGATGAGATCGGACCAGTCGTCCGCGTCTTCGTTGCTCTGCTTTTCGAACACCCGTTTGTAGGGGGCGGGGTCATCGCCCAGATCGGTGAGGTTTGCGCCGATGTCGGCCTTATAGAGATTGCCTTTGTCGTTTCCACTTCCGAAGTGATTGGTGAGGAAGTCGCCGTTGACGATCTCGCCCAGGACGTAGAGGCCCCAGTACTGGCCGTTGATCGTGAGGGCGGCGAAGTTGGAGCGGGGTCCAGTGAAGCCTGCCCAGCCAGCGATATTGTAGTAAACGGTTTCGCGGATGAGGCTGGGATCGTTCCAACCGTTGGAGAGGTTAAACGAGGCCATGCCGCCAATCTTCTGCCCTTTGACAAATTCATTGAGTTTGATGCGGAAGGGTTTCTTTTTGGTAGTTGCGCCATTGTAGGAGCTGTTGCCTTTGAAGCGTGCGCCGACGTTGGCCATTTTGTAGGGTCCCCACTCCATGTCAGCCTGAATGTAGGGAACGTCGTCTTCGTTCTCCTCGAAGTTCCTGGTCAGTTGCTCCCACCAGTCCGGCTGGGAGAAAGTGAGCTTGATTTCGTGCACCTGGTCTTGGGAGAACGCCCAGTGTGGGGGCGGAGGTTGCTGCGCCGCGAGCCCGGCGGCAAGGAGAAGGAAAAGAGGAATGGATTTCATAGAACGATCTGGTGACGCACCCAGAGTAACCCCGACGGGTGGCGAAAGACTTAACTGTAAAGGTGGTTTAACAGAGAGTTAACAGAGCTTTAACACGGCTTGTCGGGGAGGTGGACGGCCGTCCGCATGGCGGGGCCTGTTGCTGCATGCGGCGGAGCGAGTCGTGCATGGAGGACAGGCGAGTGAGGGGATCGGGCGTCAGGCCCAGGCGGAGACGCCGCGCCTGGCGCCTGCGGACCATGGCTTGCTGCCACTTCTGATTCATCGGGGCGCCCTCCGAATCAAGGTGGCGACCGCCTGGGCTTCGGCCGACAGGCCCTGGCCCACCGGACCCACGTTTTCGGCGGTCTTGAATTTCACCGAGACACGGTCGACGGGGATGCCGAGCGACGTAGCGAGGCTTTCGCGAATGGCGGTGCGATAGGTTTTCAACTTCGGACGTTCCAGGATGACGGTGGCATCGACATTGGAGATCTCGAGTCCGGCCAAGTGGACGAGGTGGACCGAATGGTGGAGGAACTGGAGAGAGTCGGCTCCCTTCCACTGGGCGTCGGTATCGGGGAAATGCATGCCGATATCGCCGAGCGCGGCGGCTCCGAGCAGGGCGTCGGTGACGGCGTGAGCCAGGACATCGGCGTCGGAGTGGCCTTCGAGCCCGAAGTCGGCTTCGATGGCAACGCCGGCCAGGATCAGGGGACGTCCGGGGGCCGTGCGGTGGGAATCCCAACCGAGACCGGTGCGGACCTCGATGAGAGACTGCGGAGGGAGAGCCGGATGCATCTAGACCGCCGGCTCGCGCGGCGCTGTCTCCTGTGCCAGAAGAAGCCGCGCCAAGTCCATATCGGTGGGTTTGGTGATTTTGATATTCCGGTCCGAGCCGAGGACGACGGAGACCTCGACGCGTTCGAGGCGTTCGACCAGGCTGGCTTCGTCGGTCCCGATGAACTGATCGGCGCTCGCCCGGGCGAAGGCTTCGCGTAACAGGTCGAGTTGGAACACTTGGGGCGTTTGGGCCAGGACCAGGCGTTCTCGCGAGATGGTCTGTCGGATTTTGTTGAGGTGGACCTGCTTTACCGTGTCCACCGGGATGATGCCGACGATGGCAGCGCCGGCCTCGGCCGCCGCATCAATCACTTTGTCGATGGTTTCGAGATCGATAAACGGCCGGACCGCGTCGTGAACGGCCACCAGATCGGTATCGGACGCGAGCGTGGCCAAGGCATTCTCGACAGATTGCTGGCGCGAGTCGCCCCCTTCGACAACCCGGACGGCTCTGGCGAAACGCTGCCGGTTCATCAAGTCCGAGGCCCATTCGACGTCTTCGGCCCGCAGGGCGATGACGATTTCGCTGATCCGGGGGGAGGCGGCGAACTTACGCACGGTGTGAAGAAGGATCGGCTCGCCGTTGAGCAGCATGAACTGCTTGCGGCTGGTGCCGGACTTTTCGGCTGTGCCGCGGCCCATGCGGGTACCGAGTCCGGCGGCGGGAATAATGACGGACACTTTCATACGGGTCTAGGGTCAGGAGCCTTGCTGAGGAGTGATGCCGGCGGGCTGTTCGCGGGGACCCTGCGAGCGCTCCTGGCGGTCCTGGATGTGTTTATTATCGAAAACGGAATGTACTTTGTCGTCAAATCGGCCGAAAATCATCTTGCCGGCAGTCGTCTGGAGGACACTGGTGACGGAAATATCGATGGTTTTTGAAATCATGCGTTTGGCGTTGTCGACAACTACCATCGTACCGTCGTCGAGGTAGGCGACGCCTTGATTGTGCTCCTTGCCTTCTTTCAGGATAAAGACGCGCATTAACTCGCCGGGGAGGACAACGGGCTTAAGGGCGTTGGCGAGTTCATTGATGTTCAGCACATCGACACCATGTAACTGGGCGACCTTGTTGAGGTTGAAGTCGTTGGTGACGATCTTGCAGGAATACACTTTGGCCAGTTCGATGAGTTTCATGTCGACTTCGCGAACCGCCGGGAAGTCGTCTTCGAGGATCTGGACATTCAAGGTGGGGATTTTCTGGATGCGCTGGAGCACATCGAGACCGCGGCGGCCGCGATTGCGCTTCATCGAGTCGGCGGAGTCGGCCACCAATTGGAGCTCGCGCAGGACAAACTGAGGAATCACAAGAATGCCATCGAGAAAACCGGTTTCGGAAATGTCGGCGATGCGCCCATCAATAATGACGCTCGTATCGAGAATTTTGAATGGTTGGGTACCGGCCTTCTCGCCTCCAAAAAGGCCACCCAGGGCCGCGAGATTGAGCATGTCGCCCTTATTGGCTCCAATGACAAGGCCGACATACCACATCACCAGCAGCACCAGAATCTGGACAAAGGAAACGGTGCTTTGGTCGTTGGGAAGGGCGCGGCCGATCACCAGGGAGATGAAATAGGCGCCAATAATCCCGAGTACCGAGCCGAATGCCGAACCGATCAAACGCTTGAGGCTGACCTCGCGCAGGCGCAGTTCAAAGAGCACAATTGCGCAGCCAGCGAGCGCTCCCAAGAGCGCGGACATCCAGGGGTTTAGTTGAAACGGGCGGAGGGCGTAAGCCGACCACCCAATGACTATGATGAAGAAGGCACGGATTAAAAGGATATCAATCATCGAGCGGGGCCGCCCGGAAAGAGTATATCATCGCACCGGGGGAGGGATTGGAAGAGGTGGGAGGAAGACGAAAAGAAAGGGCCCCATTGGGGAACGGAGCCCGTCAAGAGACTGACGAACGAACAAAAGGAAAACTCGTTTGGCCCGGAGCGTTCAGGGCCAGGAGTTAGAGAGCTTTGGCGAGTTCTTCGGCGAAAGCGCTCTGCGGTCCGCTACGGCCACGGTCGCGCCGCGGCTTACCCTGTGCGTTGTCTCCGGTGCGGCGCGGCGGCCTGCTGCCCGGGGCTCCAGCGGGGCGGTCGCCCTGAACGTACGCCGGGGCCGGTTGCGTCCCGGCCGGACCATTGGCGGTTGGGCGTTTCGACTTGGGAGGTTGCGCGGGATTGGCGCGAAGGAGGCGATCTTCCAGAGGGGCGCGGTCAAACCGGCGGATAATGCTTTGCATCTCCTCCTGGTTGGGCGCTTCGATGAAAGCGAAACCCTTCGATTCTTGTGTTTCCGGATTGCGGATGACTTTTACGTCATCGGCGACCAGATTCTCTGCCGCGAGCCAAGACTTGATGTCATCTTTGGTGACCCAAGTCGGAAGATTGCCAAGGAAAACGGTGAAACCCATTCTTTCGATAAACGCTCCGTGCCTAGCCTAAAAAGGGCTGAAATTACCCCGATGGTTGCCTATGTCCTACAGACGCCTCGTCCGAATCCGCGTGGACGCACACCGATATTTCGAATGATGAGTGGGTTCATCGGAGCCGGAGGGTGAAGGAACGCGCATGTGGCGATCCATGGAAGCACTGCTATGTTAGCACAAGTCCGCGTGGCAAAAAAAGACTCCTCAAACGATTTTTTGCTTTTTCGTAATGTCGGCCTTCGTGTTGCCCCGATTCCACTTAGCGTCGCCCCGGCGGCAACTTTCCAGGGCGCTCGACCGTCGTAAGAACGTGCGCACGCTAACCATTTTTCTGGCCGCTTTCCTGCCTCTGGCTGTCGAGGCACGCACCGCAAGCCGATATGCGCTGATTCTGGAAGCCCCGCCGGTGGCGACGATGGATTCAAGCACGGCGAAGAACCGGGCGGCGGCGGTGGATCACCGGCGATTGATCGAGTCGGCCCAGCAGCAGGTACGGGCGCACGCGGAAGCGCGGGATTTTGTGGTCACGGGCGTGACGCAGACGATCCTCAATGCGGTTTTTGTGGCCGGCAAGGCTGACCGGGCGGCCTTGGAAGCGCTGCCCGGGGTGCGGCGGGTGGTGGAATTGGAGCCGGTGACGCGGCACGCCGTGAAAGCGGTGGATCTGGTGCGGGCGCAACAGGCGTGGCAGGCGCTGGGCGGGGAGCAGAACGCGGGCCGCGGGGTTCGAATCGCGGTGCTCGACACGGGCATCGACAACAGTCATCCGGCCTTTCAGGACTCGTCACTCGCGGTACCGGCCGGATTTCCGCGGTGCCGTGAGCTCGACTGTCCCTTCACGAACAACAAGGTGATTGTCGCCCGGTCGTATGTCGACATGCTGGTGCTTGGCGATGTACCCGAAGATTCGCGGCCCGACGATCTATCGGCCCGCGACCGCGTGGGCCACGGGACGGCGGTCGCGATGGTGGCCGCCGGCGTGCGCCATCAGAGCCCACTCGGGACCATTTCCGGGGTGGCTACGCGCGCGCAGTTGGGCAGCTACAAAGTGTTCGGCTCGCCCGGGGTGAACGACGTCACCTTCGACGATGTGCTCATTCGCGCGCTCGAGGACGCGATCAACGACGGCATGGAAATCGCGGTTCTTTCGCTGGGCCGCCCGGCGACCTGGGCGCCGAACGACCGGGGATCAACCTGCGACCTGGGCGGGAACAGCCCGTGCGATCCACGCGCGGATGCGGTGGAGAACGCCGCGCGCCTGGGCATGCTGGTGGTCACCAGTGCGGGTAACTCCGGAGATAGCGGGACGGAACGCGAGCCGACGCTGAATTCGGTGGAATCGCCGGCGACGGCCCCGTCGGCGCTGGCGGTGGCGGCCACGACCAATGAGCAGCGCTATTTCGCGGCGGTGCGCGTGACCGGCGATGCGCCTGCGAACCTGCGCGAGATTCGGGCTCTGTTTTCTGAAGATGGGCCCCCGCCGACCGGCATTTTGCGGGCACCCGCGCGAGACGTGACCGATCTGCAGGACGAGGGGCTAGCCTGCCTGCCACTCGAGAATGGGTCACTGGCGGGAATGGTCGCCATCGTGCGCCGCGGCACGTGCAACTTCGCCACCAAGGTGATCCACGCGCAAAAAGCCGGCGCGGTGGCCGTTCTGATCGAACAGAGCCAGGGCAGCGATTTTTTGTTCCCAGCCACCGGGTTGGGGCAGACGGGTATTCCCACGGCGATGATCGGCAGCACGGCGGGACAGGCACTGCGGACGTTCTTGCGCTCGAACCCCGGGCGGGAACTAGCGCTCGATCCGAATTTATTCGCCGTGGCCGTGGATCCCAATTTCGTTGCATACTTCTCGTCGTTCGGTCCGTCGATCGGCGACTCGCTGTTGAAGCCCGAGGTGGCCGCACCGGGCTACGCCCTGTACATGGCCACGCAGCGATTCGACCCGAACGGAGACATGTATTCCGCCAACGGGTACGTGGCCGC
>JAEUQD010001040.1 GCA_016789925.1 Bryobacterales bacterium
GGGGATGAGGAAATTCAGAGCGCCCTCGGGCGTACCCGCGTCGTGCGACTTGTCGTAGTTCGTGTATTTGTCGCCTTTCACGGGCTTGGGCAGGATCTTGGTAGAGTCTGCCGGGAAGGAGGAATAGACGGCCGCGGACCAGGTCCACTGGACGTTCACCTTGCCGCTCGCATAAGCGTCAGCGGTCCAGGTTACATCCTTGATGCCTCCGGGCAGCGCGGTGGTAACGGGGACGGGAATTCCGGTAATGAACACGTCATCCTTGAAGTCGACCGGGACGACGGTCTCCCAACGGCCGCCGGAGTAGGTGGTGGTGGCCGCCTTGGCGTTCGGGTCGAAGCGCACGGAACCTCCAGGAACCTCGACCGGAGTTGAAGAATTGGACAGCTTGATTTTGGCATTCCTGAACTCAATCAGGGTATCCGTCTTCTTGGCATCCAGTTTAATGATGGCGGAGAACCAGATGACGGATTTCTGGGCGATCGCGGTTTTGTTGAAGTCCGCGCTGGAAGACGCCGCCACGGGTCCAAGCGTAGCGGTGGGCGGAATGCCGGTGGGAGTGCCGCCTTTCGGGAATACGGAGGCGGAGGCGGGGCAGGCGCCGGAGGCGTTCAAGGAAACAACGGCGGGTCCACCACCAACGGTGACTTTTGAAATCTTCTGGCCGCCGTAGGTCTCGCACTTGGACGCCCAAACGCCGGTAACGGGAACGTCAGCCGCTTTCGAGGCCTTCAACGAGATGCCGACACCCGGCGTCAGCGTTCCTTCGACGCCCGCGCCGAGCCAGTTCATCCGGCTTTCGATTTCCTGTCCGAGCGCCGTCTGGGCCATGCTGAGGACCGGGAGATTGGAGATCCGCGAGAACTTCGTAAATGCCGCGTCGATCACGTCGGAGAGGAGAGACTTATTTCCGCTGTACCGCAGCAGGTTACTCTGATGGTACATTTGCGGATACATCTCATACTGGAGCATGTAGCTGAGGAGGTTGTCGCTTTCCCGCTGCACGATGTCATTGTAAGTTTGGACAGTGCTAAAGAAAGGCGGACCGCCGGGGCCGCCGATCCGGAAGATACCGTTGGGCCCGTAGAAATAGTTGTACTCGTCCGGTAACGAACCAATGGCGCCGTTGAGGCCGGAACTGGTGTTGTAGTAGATGTTGGTGGGGCGGCGCGGAATCATGAGAATGGACGGCTGGTATTGGTTGCGGATGCCGGTATTGGGAGTGGCGGGAAGGTACGCCGGCTGGGAACTGTCGGACACCAGGTACTTGATTCCCTTGGAAACGGCCGCGCGCAGGAACTCCGGATTGAGCAGACCGGAAATGTTGGGTGTGACCATCGCGGTACTGTCGAATGCCAAGCCGAGTTGCGGCGCGAGCGCGATATTGGGCGTGAGTTCCTGGAGGGATTGGTCGTAGGTCGCCGAGGGGCAATTACCGCTATTGGGGACCGGGTTGAAGCAATCGAGATTCTCGTGATCCCAGGTGTGATTGATCCAGATGAACGCGTTGCGCTGATTTTGCGTTTCCAGAACCAAACTGTCCTGCGGACCGCCGCCGCCGGCGGTGGTGGTTCCGAACCCGTTATAGGCGTGACTGACCCGGAAATTCGCGAACTGAGGTTTGGAATTCCAGCTTGCCTGCCAGTTGGCCAGTGTCCGCAAGTCCGCCGAGGCGATGCGGACAGTGGGGCAATTTTCGGTGGGATCGACCGTGGGGTCGAGCTGGAAACCAGGCGGTTTGCACGCCGCAATGTTATCCACATACTGATCGTTGGCCAGGAAATGATCGTCGACCTGTGGCGTCATGTAGATCTTGCGGGATCCGATGAAGACGCCGCCGGTGACCCAGTTGAGGATGCCGTAGTTGAGCGCCTGAGAATGGAGGAGGTAGGGGTTGTTATCGAACGTGAGCGCCATGTACTCCCGGCCATCGGCCTTGGTGTGGAGGACTCCGGCGGTAGCCCCGTTGATGGTCAGAATCGGCGTGGTGGTTTCACCGGTGGCGGGCGAGGGGGTCGCGAGGTGGGCATACGCGTAGCGGAGGGTCAGCGGGTTGGCGCGGTTCAGATAGGGGAAGATCGTGGCGGCGGCGGGCGTAAAGGCAATCGAGGCTGGAGTCACGTCGGTGTTAACGAAGCCGTTGGCGGCAATTCCGTAGCGCGCTTCAGGATAGGTGTAGTAGCTGACGGTTCGAACGGCGAAATCGCGCGAATAGTTGTCAAGCGCTGTCCAGCCGTCCGGGGCCAGAGCGCTCCGGCAGGGTGTTGTATCGCAGACGGCCAGATTGCCGGTCGCCAGCAGAATTCCCTGATAGTTACCCTTCCCCGTGGTGGAGTCGCTGAGCTGCGGCAGGACGGCGCCCGACTTGGCCGCGATAAAAACCTCATACGGGATGCTGAGGGTGTCGAGGAACGACCGCAGAGCCAGGTAGCTGGGCTCTGTTTCCACCGCGGTGATCAGCAGCAGTTTCATGGTGCGCGGCTGCGATTTCATCGTTGCCGTGAGAGTGGCGACGGGAGCGGCGACTCGAAGCGTAGCCGCCGATGGGGTGGAAGGTACTGCCGGAAGCGGCTTGGATTTGAAGCTCTTCTCAACAGTGACGGGCGGAGCGGGCGACGTAGACTTGAGCTTGGCCCCCAAGACCACGAGACCGCAGAGAAGACAGGCTACGAGGAGAAGTCTTTGGATACGCACCTAATAACAGTACTGCAAATTACCCCTTTAAGGGGGTACCATTTTAGTGGTACCAGTACGTTCAAATTTTTAATGGGTCTAAGAGCCTAGCCAAAGTCAGAGCGGTTCTTTCAAAGTGACGTTGATGATGACGTCCGCGCCGGCGGCGGCGTGAGTCTTGACGCGCAGCCTGCGGTTCGGGGCGTCGTATTGCATTGGTTCCACCGGTTCGCTGACATGGTGAACCACCCATTCGTAGTCGCGATCGACAAGACTCTCGATCTCCAACCGGAGAAACTCCCCGGCGGGACTGGCATGGATCTGCGTGGGATGGTCATAACCGGGCTCAGCAATAAAGAACTCGGCGCCCAACCGGGGGTAATAGTGCAGCTCAAGCTTGTTCTTCCCGGTGGAGACCGGAATGATGGTCCCGTTGTGCACCATTGGGCAACCGGCGGCCGGGGCATCGATGACTTGGCGCCCCTGGAAAATTTGATCGGTGCAGAAATTGGTCCAGATCCCCCGCGGCAGATAAAGGCGCGGACCGGAGGAGAACAGAAGCTCATCGCCGATCATGAAGGTGGCGGTGTGGGTCCAGGCAAGCTGGTCTTCCGGATACTGCATGGCCAGCGGCCGGTAGATCGGCAAGCCCCGGTCATGCACTTCTTTCAAATAGGTGTAAAGGTAGTGAATCCAGGGAGCGCGTGCCTCGGAGACATCTCCTTTGACAAACGGCCAGAAGGCGGACATTGGCCCGGGTAGCCGCTTCACGTCGACCAGGGGAGCATGAATGGCCGAGAAACTGGCGTGGTTGAGCGTCCGGGTGAGTTGATCGAGCGAACCGAGTTCGAAGTCCACCGCGTAGGGAGGTAAGCGGCCCGAACCGTCGACGTAGCGCGGAGAAATGGGTTGGATCGGGCCCACCACACCCAAATGCTCGCTGAGTACTTCTTTCGGGGTCGGACCGTAATAGAAGAAATACTCGATGCGGCTGCCGAAAGGACCACTTACGCGAGGAGTGCGCCCGCCCAGTTGGAAGTAGTAAGCGCCGGGGACGGCAAAGAAGAGCCCGTAGCCGGCGCTGGAGAACAGAAAGGGCCGGGAGGTGGAGATGGTGCGGCCACGGATATCCAGCTTGTCCTCGTCGCGCCGCCCGAGGCCGCAGAACCGCTCGCCGGCGCTTGGGGTCCAGGCGAAATCCGCGCCGCCCGGCGCTTCCTGGAACAGCGCAGCCCCGCCGCGGGCGGTTTTCACGCTGCCCAACCCGGTCTTCCGGTCCACTTGGAGAACCAGGTAGTCGGTTTGGAACTCCCAGTGAGTCGCTTTCTCAGAGAACCGGACATCCACCTTTTCCTGGGGTTCGGGCCGTGACGCGCAGGCCTCCTGCGGACAGCGCTGGAGGCGGAACGTGGACGCGCTCAACCATTGGACTTCAGCCAGCCCACGGGGGAGGCGCAAAAGCGTCGTGTTCTTGAGCTGAGCCTGCGCAAGGGAGGCGATGATCGCAAACCAGACGAACAGTCTCACAGAATGGTAACCAATTGGCGCTGGATTTCGCCGGTCACCCGGGCTTCCCGTTGGCCGACATATACATTCACCTCGCTGCGGATGCCGAAGTGTGGTAAGTAGATACCGGGCTCGACGGAAAAGCACGTTCCGGCGATGATCTTGCGTTCATCGTGTGTCTCGAGGTTGTCCATATTGGCGCCTGAGCCATGCACATCGCGCCCGATGGAGTGGCCCGTCCGGTGGACAAAATAGTCGCCGAAGCCGCGCTCGGAAATGTAACTGCGAGCCGCATCGTCCACCTGGTAGCCCCGCAGCCCTTCGGTCGAGAACACCGACTCCTGCACGCGTCTGACGGCAGCATCACGGGCGTCGCGGACGGTTTCAAAGACATTTACGACTTCCGCCGGGGGCGTGCCGACAAAGCCGGTCCAAGTGATGTCGTAGTAGACGGCGTCGGCCACGCCATCAAGCTTCGCCCAAAGGTCGATCAAGACGACGTCTCCCGGGCGGATGGGGTCGTGCAATTGGGCCGTGGGTTCGTAGTGTGGGTTGGAGGCGTTGGCGTTCACGCCGACAATGGGGCCGTGGTCGGTGAACAATCCCATCCGTTCGAAGGCATTGAGAATGTAGCCCTTGATGTCCCACTCGGTGACTCCTTCGCCGCGCCGGACGCGCGCGCCGATCTCTTCGAAGGCGTTGCGGCGCACTTTATCCACTTTGCGTCCGGCATCCATGTGGGTTTCCAGTTGCGCCTCGGTCCAGCGGGCTTCGAAGTACTGCACGAGGTCGGCGGAACTGACCACTTCCACGCCGGTGCCGCGCACCAGTTCGATGGTGCCGGCGTCCACCATGGCGACGTAAGGCACGGCGCAAAGGGGCGAATACTGCATGGCGATGCGGCCGCAACCCTGCAGCAACGATGCCAGGCCGGCGGCCTGTGTCTGCCAGCCTGAGTAGACGGTCTGGGTTCCTGGCAGGGCATCGAGCATGTTGGGCTCGACACGATGGACCAGCGCCCGGGGTTCGCCTTCGGAAGGAATAAGGTAATACCAGCGGCGTGTGACGTGGCGCGGTGGACGGAATTCGAGAATCCGATAGGCTAACGGGTCGCGCTCGTGATGATCGAAAAACAACCAGCCGTCAAGATTCTGCTCGCGCAGCGCGGCCTGGATTTCAGTGAGTCGCATGAGTGGGTGCCTCTTGGGTAAAGAATGGATCGACTTTGGCGGGGAGCGGCCGGGGGGTCAACAGGCTGACCAGGATGAGCGCCGCCACCGAAGCGCCAACGGCCGGGTAGACCGCGTCGATGTTGGAAGGTCCGAACAACTGCCACCCGACGGTGACAACGGTGCCGAGCACAATGGACGCAATGGCCCCGGCAGTAGTGGCCCTGCGCCAGAAGAAAACGGCCATCACCGAAGGGGTTACCGCCGCGCCATAGACTGTGTATGCATAGAGCGCGGCCCGGAGGATGGACTCGAAGTGAGTGGCCTGAAGCAGCGCGAACAATCCCAATACAACCACCGTCGCACGCGACATGATGAGGCTCTGCCGCTCGGTGGCGTTCCGGTTGATAAAGCGCTCATAAACATCGTGAATGATGTTGGTGGCCGGCGAGAACAGGTAGTTATTGGCGGTCGAAATGACTTTGGCGAAGATGCCGCCCAGAAACAGAGCGCCCACCACCGTGGGCAAGCCAAGGCGGGCCGTGGTGGGCATGATCTCCCGAGGATTCTCGACTTTGAACATGCTGGAGCCGATCACCGATACGGTTACGAGCAGGGTTTCGAGCAAAAGCGTTCCGACGATCCAGCCGCCGACGGCCAGTTTGGCGTCACGCTCCGAGCGCGCGGAGAAAAACTTCTGGTACATGCCCTGGTTGCCGATCAACAACAGCATGGTGGGTAGCGTGAACCCAAGCGCCTGATCCAGGGTCAACTTACCCATTGGAGTAAACCGGTCCGGCGGGAGATTCGCGTGGACACCGCCCCAACCGCCCGCCTGTTGGAGCAGCAGCGGGACCGAAACGACGACGATGATGGTGACAAGGCTGCCGATCACGAGGTCCAGATAGGCCACCGAGGCCATTCCGGCGGCGGCTGTAAAAGCGATAACGAAGCCCGCGATGATGTACATACCTGTCGTGCGGTCCAGTTCCGGAAAGATCAGGTGGAGGACATCGCCGCCTCCCTTGAACTGGTAACTGGTAATGACGGTGTAAGAGATAACGATGGCGATGGTCCCCATCACACGCGCCACGGCGTTATAGCGGGATTCGAGCAGATCGGGGACGGTGAATTGAGCAAAGCGCCGGGCGCGCCCGGCAATCGCGGCGATCAGAATCAGTCCCAACCAGCCGCCCGCGGGCTGCCAGAGCGCGGCGAAACCGTTGCGGTACGCATTCTCTCCACCGGCGAACAGGCTGCCGGCGCCAATCCAGGACGACAGCAACGTAAAGACGAGCACGGGCCAGGGCAGTTTCCGCCCAGCCACCAGAAAATCGGCGCGGCCCCGGATGGCAATGGTCTTATAGACAGTAACCCCGGTGAGCAGGAGCACGACCAGCGCGAGGACGGCGACGTAGAGCATTCGCCAAATTCTACCGCGCCGGCGTCTTAGTCCACTCCACGGCCACGGGGAGGCTGGCCAGTCCGGCCGTGGCGCGTTGGTCGATGACGCCAAACGATAAGACGTCATCCCGCCAATCCTGACTGCGGCCATCGGGGTATTGGGTGGCTGCGGTTAGCGTATAGTCCTGCTGAGTCAGCACGCAGGGAAAACAGAAGAGCACATCCAACTCGTCGCCGGGGGCAAATGAGCCGAGCTTTCGGCCTTCCACTCGCGTATTCGTGCCGAAGACATCAATGCCCAACCGGTTGCGAATCAGGATTCCGACCATCGGGTCGTCAGCCGGCGCGGTGAACCGGGCCTTGACCCTCACCCGCACCGGTGCGCCGCTCTCCACCGTGCGCACCACCTCGCCGGCCTCGTTCTCCATCGTTACGGAGGCGATTTCGCTGGCGCCGTCGCCATGGCGAAAGGCCTCGCCGAGCGATGCGCCGTTGTGACGGCCCACTTCGCGGTTTTGCCACTCGTGAACCATACCGACGTAGCGGTTGACGATTTCCGACGGACGGCCTTCGGCTTCGACGCGACCGTGCATCATGAGTACGGCCCGGTCGGCCAGCCGCTTCACAAGTCCAAGGTCGTGGGAGACGAACAGAACGGTGACGCCGCGATCCTTCAACTCTTCGAACTTCCTGACACAGCGCGCGGCGAACACCGCGTCCCCCACCGCAAGCGCTTCGTCGACAATCAGGATTTCCGGATCGACGTGGATGGCCGTTGCGAAGGCAAGGCGAACATACATACCGCTCGAATACTCCTTCACCGGACGGTCGAGGAACTCGCCGATCTCCGCAAAGGCTTCGACCTTCGGCAGCACTTGCGCCATCTGGTCCCGGGGCACCCCCAGAATTTCGGCGTTCAGAAACACGTTCTCGCGGCCGGTAAACTCCGGATTGAATCCCGCGCCCAGTTCGAGCAGGGCGGCGATCCGGCCTTGCGTGATCACGCGGCCGAAAGTCGGCTGTAAGATGCCGCTCACAATCTGCAGCAGAGTACTCTTACCGGAACCGTTGGGTCCGACAAGAGCGACAAACTGGCCTTTAGGCACCTCGAGCGTGATGTCGCGGAGCGCCCAGAAGTCGGTATGGCGCTTGCCGCCGAAAACGGGCAGCGATTCCCACAACCGGTCAGCCGGACGCGGGTAGAGGGAATAGCGCTTGGATACTTTCTGGATCAACAACATGCGGCAAGCCCCATTGTCTCGCGGGTCAGATGCCGAGCGTGGCGAGGATCTGCCGCGCAGCTGGGTCGGACACGGTGACGGGCTCCCGCAACAAGCCGGGGGCTTCGGCCTCGTCGAAGCGCGCCATCAAGGCCAGCTTGGCGATGGCGTAGCGCTCGGTACCGCTTAGAGTCCGCCGATGGTCGTGCTCCCAGCCCGCGACCGAGGAATCGGGCACAGTGATGGAAACGGGAAACCAGGTTTTCCGGTCAGCGGAGGAATCGAACACGTACTCGATTTCCCTGCCCTTCCGCCGCTGGCCCAGGTACACGTATTGGTACACGTAGCCAGTGCCGGCCTGGTAACTCTTGAGCCGCCGCACCGTGGGCGCGCCGGTGAGCGGAACATCGGGCGCGCGTCTGCGTTTAAGCCACGCGAACATTCTTCTGGGACCCCATTATCCGTTTGGCCTTAAGATATTGTGTCAAAAACCTATTAACAGTAGTATGATACGGGTAACCGCCATGACAAAACGTGGGCGTTTTGTTTTCGTCGCGCTGTTTCCAGCGCTCCTTGCCGCCGCCTCGACGAGGCCTGTGGGCAACCTTCCCCTCCAGTTTGAGCCGAACGCCGGCCAAACAGAAAAGGCGACTCGCTTCCTTGCCCGAGGCAACGGATACAGCCTTGCGTTGGCGGCCGACGCCGCGACCTTCTATTCCCAGGGCCGGCCGGTGCGCCTGCTTTTGGAAGGGGTTAATGCCGATGCGCCTGGCCGGGGCGAAGAACTGCTGCGGGCCACCAGCAACTACTTCACAGGCACGGACCCGCGGGCCTGGAAGCGGGGCATCCCGAATTTCCGCCGTGTCCGCTTTCAGGGCGTATATCCGGGAATCGACCTGGTGTACTACGGAAACCCGTCGGAACTGGAGTACGACTTTGTTGTCGCGCCCGGAGCAGCCGCCGGCCGGATTGTGTTCCGCGTCGAGGACGCCAATCCGCGCCTGGAGAAGGACGGCACGCTGGTGCTGACCACTCAGTCGGGCGAAGTGCGGCAACCCCGGCCCACGCTCTACCAGGAGATGAACGGCGCGAGAGTGGCGGTCGACGGCGGCTATCGCCTGCTGGCCGGAGGCCGCATCGGCTTCCGGATTGGCGCGTACGACCGGTCGCGCCCGCTGGTGATCGATCCGGTACTGCAGTTTTCGACCTTTTACGGCGGCCGGATTCGCGAGTCGGCCACAGCCGTGACGGTGGACGCGGCGGGTAGCATCTATGTGGCCGGCCTGGCCACTTCGCCGGATTTCCCGATCAGTGTGGGCGCCTATCAGCGGGCCGTCCAGGGCGGCACCGATATCTTCATCGCTAAGCTGAACGAGACCGGAACCGAGATTCTCTATTCCACGCTGGTGGGTGGCGCCAACGACGAGACCGGCGGGCACATCACGGTGGATAGCGTCGGGAATGCTTATGTTTCGGGTACGACACGGTCGGTCAACTTCCCCACCACCGCCGGTGCGCACCGGGAATCCGGGAATGCCGCGGCGGGCGACATCGACGGCTTTGTTTTCAAGCTGAATTCCACGGGCACCGACTTGATCTACTCGACTCGCATCGGCGGGCGGGGTACGGATAACGTCGCGGGTATTGCCGTTGACACCTCATCAAGCGCCTATGTGACGGGTGACACGACGTCGAGTGACTTTCCGGTTACGCAGGACGTCGTCCAAACCGAGCGGCGTGGCTTCAACGACGCATTCGTGGTCAAGCTCAATCCCACGGGCAGCGGATTGGTCTGGTCAACGCTATTGGGAGGCGATTCGGATTCCTTCATCGTCGGCGTTGAGGCGGGACGCGCGCTCGCCGTGGACCGGATCGGCCAGGTGTATGTCACGGGGATCACGACCCTGCGTGACTTCCCCACTACGGCGAACGCACCCCAGCGCGACCATCTCGGACAGTCGGACGTGTTCTTCACGAAGCTGAATTCGACGGCGACGCAGATCCTGTTTTCGACGCTTCTGGGTGGTGAGGCGGTGGACACGGTGAACGCAATCGCCATCGATCAGAACGGCACCAACATCTTTGTCGCCGGTACGACGGCCAGCGCCCGTTTCCCGGTGACACCCGACGTCCTGCAAACCTTCACCAACGGTGGGACGCCTCAACCGAACGAAGGGTTTATCACGCGCTTCAACGCCAGTGGCCAAATGCTGTATTCCACGTTCTTCGGCGGCCGCGGCGACGACCAGATCAACGGGATCGCCATTGACCAGGACGCAAACGCTTACTTCATTGGGACGACGACTTCTTCGGACTTGCCGACGACCTTCGACGCCATTCAGAAAAACATCGCCGGTGGGGCGACCGGCGAGCCCTACGACGCTTTTATCGCCTATCTGAACCCGCTGGGGCAAGTCGTGAATTTCGCGACCTACCTGGGTGGACCAAGAAACGACGAAGGGAACGCAATTGCCCGCGACAGGCAGGGCAACATCGTTGTCGTGGGCTACACGCAGTCCTCCGGTTTCCCGCTGACTCCCGGAGCGCTCCAACGCACGACGGGATTTGGAACCAACACGGCGTTTATCTCGCGGCTGGGCGAAACCCGGCCCGCGGCTTCGCAACTGGTGATTATCTCGGGGAACAACCAGTCCGCCGACGAAGGCAAGGCTTTTGCAAACCCGCTTGTCATCGAGTTGCGCGATGCCTTCCATAACCCGATTGCTAATGCCATCGTCGACGTCTCGGCAAATAACGCTGCCATTTCCGGTCCAACCGTGCGAACCGGAGGCGATGGCCGGGCCGCGATTCTGGTGACGGCGATGAACCGCCCAGGACCAGCCACCGTCACCGCCTCGTTTGGCAACGTACCGCCCGTCACGTTTACGCTTCGGGTGTCACGCGTTGGTCCACCCATTCCCGAAGTTACTCCCGGTGGAGTTTTCAGCTACGGCGAAAGCAATCCACCGTTGCAGCAATTGGCGCCGTTGGGATTGGGCGTGATCACCGGGCAAGCGTTGACACAGGCCCGGAACGACCGGGAGGCAGGCGACAGCGACCTGGTGAACGGCCAGTTGCCGACCAATCTCCTCGGCACTTGCGTCACGATCAACAACGTGGCCGCCCGGCTGCTTTACGTGGTGGCGCACCGGATCCACTTCCAGGTTCCTGAACAGATTGAACCCGGCACTCACTCGCTTGTGATCATTTCGAATTGCGGGGTACTGGGCGAGATGCGCAGCGACCCGATTCCCGTCGAGGTGCGGGCCACGTCGCCAGAGTTCCTCTACTGGCCCGGCAACGGCGACCCGCGCAAACCGATCCGGGCGATTAACACGACAACCGGCGCCGAGGTGACACCCCAGCAGCCGGCCAGCCCCGGCGACTCTGTTCGGTTGTTCGGCACAGGCTTCGGGCTCACTGCGCCCGCGCTCGGCGCCGGCGAATTCCCTCCGGCCGACTATGCCACCATCGAGTTTCCGGTAGTTACCCTGGACGGGCGTGAACTGCCCGCGGATCATGTTCTCTCGTCCACCGTTGTGCCCGGCTATCCCGGACTGTACAAACTGGACATCCGGATCCCCAGCGGAACGCGCAACGGCAGGCTCGAGCTGACTGTGCGCTACGGTGGTCGGACGTCCCCGACCGGCGCCTATATCCGAGTAGCCGGCGGTCTGGACCTGGAGCCTCGGATCGTTGTTTCCCCCACCGCGCTCGACTTTAGCGACGTTGTGATCAATCAGACCCGCGACCTGCCCATCACGATCGCCAACTCCGGAGCATTCCGGCTGAACGTGAACGCATTCGACACCGGGCGGCCCAACTACACGATTTCCCCGAACGTGGGATTTGCGCTGGAGCCCGGTGAGGCGCGTGTCCTGACGGTGCGCTTTGCTCCGGTAGCCGTTGGTTCGCTGCCCTCGAACCTGATCATCGCTTCCACCGATCCGGTTTCCCCGGCGCTGACCGTGCCGATCACCGGCGCGGGCATTCTCCAGCCACCGCCGCCCAATCCGACTCCGGTGGTGACCAGCCTGCAACCGCAATCCGTCCTGGCCGGCGGCGCCCCGTTCAGCCTGCTGGTGAACGGGCGTGACTTCACGCGGTTCTCGGTGGTGGAGGTGAATGGCGAGGCGAGGCCGACCTTCTTCAACTTCAACAACCAATTGATCGCGACCGTGCGCGCCCAGGATATCGCGCAGCCGAACGATCTTCAGATCACCGTCTTCACGCCGACACCGGGCGGCGGCCGGTCGCAGGTACTGCCGCTCGTGGTCCGCGCCGTTCCGCAGGCTAACCAGCCACTGGCTCTCATCAACCAGCAGGACCTCCGGTTCTGCCCGCAGGTGACCTCATTTGTCACCGTGCTGGACGGCAACGGCAACCCGCAGAGAAATCTGTCGGGTAGTAATCTGACCTGCAAGGAAGATAACGAAACCGTCGCTTGCACCGCAGCGCCGGCGGCGGCCGAGACACCGCTTTCGGTCACCATTGTTTACGGGGTCAATGGAATAACCAGCGAAGAAGACTTGTTCTTCCTCCGCTCCGCGGTCAGGAGCTATATCACCTCGCTGCAACCCAACGACCGCGTGGCCATCCTCCATCTCGAACAGGACGCCCGTGCCCAGCTCGACTTCACCGAGGACAAGCAGCGGGCGCTCGATGTCATCGAGACCCTGCGCCCGGCCGGGAACGGCAACGCCATCTACGACGCGGTAAACTATGCCGCGGTCCAGACCTCGCGCCAGGTTGGCCGGCGGCAAGCGGTCGTGATGTTCACGGCGCTGGATAACCTGTCGGGCACCTTCGGGCTCGACCAGTCGTTGGGGGTCGCCCGGAACCTCGGCGTTCCTTTCTATAACATCGCGGTGGCCCAGGGAGTCAGTAATGTCAACCTTTCCGGCTACCTCCGCCAGTTGGCCCGCGACACTCACGGCCAGTTCTTCACTGAGAACCGTCCGCTGAGCTACGGCGGGCTCTTTGGCAGGCTCAATACGCTGCTCCAATCGCAGTACGCCGTCACTCATTTGTCGCCGGTCTTCAATGGACAGAACCGGACGCTATCGATGACCTTCTCGATTCCCGAAGGTTCGGTGACGGCAACCCGCGTCTACACGCCGTGCGCGCCTTAAAACACGGTATTCTTGAGAGCTATGACCTTTCGTGTGACCGCCGCTCTCCTGCTGGCTTTGCCGCTGGCCGCCGTGGACTTCTCGAAAGTCCCCAAGCTGCCCCATAAACTCGTGCCCGACTGGGCGCAACTTCCCGCGGGGTGGAACTTCGGCGAAGCCAGCGGCGTGGCCGTGGACCGCACCGACAACGTCTGGGTATTCAATCGCGGCGCTCATCCGGTGGTCCGCCTGGATAAGGATGGGAGGTTCGTTTCCGCCTGGAACGAGGTCCCCGTGACGGCTTCGCACGGCATCCGGGCCGACCGTGAGAACAACATCTGGCTGGTGGACGTGAAAGGCCACGCATTGATGAAGTTCTCCCCCTTCGGCCGCCTACAGTTGGTGATGACCAACGCCGGGCGGCAACCGGGGGACAACAACACTCCGTATGCGTTCAATCAGCCCACCGGCGTGAGTTTCGCCGCCAACGGCGACCTCTATGTCTCGGACGGCTATGTCAATTCCCGTGTCGTGCAGTACAACGCCAAGGGAGAGTACATCCGCCACTGGGGCCGCAAAGGAACCGGTGACGGCGAGTTCGACCTTGTCCACGATGTGGCCGTCGACAAGCAGGGACGCGTTTATGTCGCCGACCGGACCAATGGGCGGATTCAGGTTTTCGACGCGGCCGGTAAGTTTCTCGCCAAGTGGACCGATATCGGCAACCCCTGGGGCTTGATTTACGCGGAAAAGGAAAACGCCATCTACATGTGCGACGGACAGCAAAACCGCGTGGTGAAGTTCAACCTGGACGGCCAGGTGGTGGGCGCGTTCGGCGAATTCGGCAAGGCCCAGGGCAAATTCGACTTCGCCCACAATATCGCGATTGATTCGGAAGGGTCTCTGTACGTCGTCGAAATCAAGAATTGGCGCGTTCAGAAGTTCGCCGCGCCCAAGCCCTGAATGTTTTCTCTTCGAGAACCAAAGACAGAAACGGTTCGCCAGTTTCTGGCCTCACAGGTCAACCTTCCTTTTTCCTACGCGGAAGTGGGGCAGTCCCGCCACCTGGGCGGAGGCCAACCGGGGCCACGGGGCTATCGGGTGGACCATTACCGGGAGCGGCTCGGCAACGGTCCAGAGTTGTTCGAGCGCACCCGCCGCGCCATCACTGAGTGGCGCATGTTTTCGCTCCACTGGCTGGTGTTGTGCTGGCCTTACCTGCGGATCGTACCCGGCGAAGTGTGTGCCGTGCTCGCCCAGCATTTGGGATTCTGGTCGATGAATGCCGCGCGCATCGTGTATGTGATCGACGAGCCCGACCGCTTTGGGTTCGGCTACGGAACCCTGCCCGGACACGCCTATCGCGGCGAGGAGCGATTCCTGGTGGAACGGCTG
>JAEUQD010000022.1 GCA_016789925.1 Bryobacterales bacterium
GGCCTGGCGCTCACCGGCGTGGCCGCCATGTTGCGCGGCGGCATCCACGGCGCGGCCATTACTCCAGGCAACGCCGCCAAGAGCCTGCTCATCGACAAACTCATCACCCAAACCATGCCGCCCGGCAAGGACAAACTCGCCGAAGCCGAGATCGCCGTCCTCCGCCGCTGGATCGACACCGAGGTCAAACCCGAGTCCACGCTTACCGAGCACGACATCCTGCCCATCCTGCAAATCCGCTGCGTCGCCTGCCACGGCAAGCGCCGCCAGGATGGTGGGCTCGATCTCCGCACGGCCGCCTCGCGCGCCAAGGCCATCGTGCCCGGCAAACCCGATGAGTCGCCGCTCATCCAGCGCATCGTCTCCGGCCAGTGCCCGCCCGCCAAGCTGCAACTCCAGTACGCCGTCCGCACGCCCACGGAAACCGAACTCGCCAAGCTCAAATCCTGGATCGCCGCCGGCATGCCGCCCGGCGACCCGCGCGCCGTCGCCGATGTCCCCGAAGACGATCCGCTAGTGAAAGACAAGGACCGGCAGTTCTGGTCGTTCCAGCCTCCCTCTCGGCCCAGCGTCCCGCAGGTGCGCCAGGCGAACCTCATCAAGAACCCGATCGATGCGTTCCTTCTTCAGAAGCTTGAAGCCAAGGGGCTCTCCTTCGCGCCTGAAGCTTCCAGGCGCGTTCTCCTGCGCCGCGCCTTTCTCGACCTCACCGGCGTTCCGCCCACTCCCGCCGAAGCCCGCGAATTCCTCGACGACCAGCGTCCCGACGCCTACGAGCATTTGATCGATCGTCTGCTGCGCTCCCCCCGCTACGGCGAGCGTTGGGCGCGCCACTGGCTCGACATGGCGGGTTATTCCGACTCGGAAGGTTTCGGGCAGGACGACGGCGTCCGCCGCTACGCCTGGCGCTATCGCGACTACGTGATTCGCGCCCTCAACTCTGACAAGTCCTACGCCCGCTTCCTCACCGAACAGATCGCCGGCGACGAACTGCTCGCGCTCACGCCTGACTGGGACAAGCCCCACGCGCTCGACGCCGAAAAGCTCGACCTGCTGGCCGCCACTGGTTTCCTGCGCACCACGCCCGACCCGACCAACGCCCCCGAGCGCGGCTTCATTCAGGAGCGCATGAACATCATCGCCGACGAAGTCGAAGTGCTTACCTCCTCGGTGATGGGCCTGACCGTCGGCTGCGCCCGCTGCCACAACCACAAGTACGATCCCATCCCCCAACGCGACTACTACCGGCTCACCGCCATCCTCGCCAGCGCCTACGACCCCTATGACTGGCTTGCTCCCAAGCACCGCGAACTGCCCGTCGCCGCCGCCGCCGAAATCGCCGAATGGGAAGCCCACAACAAACCCCTCGAAGCGGAAGTCGAGCGCCTGGAAGCCGCCAAGAAGGCAACCATCGACGCCAAACGGATCGCTGCCTTCGACAAGGATCTCGCCGAGGTGAAGCGCAAGCTCAAACCCAAGCCGCACGTCCGCGTTTTGATGGACTCGCACCGCGAGATGTCGCCCTTCTATCTGCTGCGCCGCGGCGACCCGCTCAACCCCGGCGAACTCGTCACGCCCGGCGTGCCCTCGGTCCTGCGTGCAGGGCTCGAAAGCTACCGCCCCGAACCGCTGCCCAACGGCTCGTCCGGACGCCGTCTCGCGCTGGCGCGCTGGCTCACCCAGCCCACTCACCCGCTCACCGCGCGCGTCGCCATGAATCATCTCTGGATGCGCCACTTCGGCCGCGGCATCGTCGCCAGCCCCTCCAACTTCGGCCGCTCCGGCATGGCCCCGTCGCATCCGGAACTGCTCGACTGGCTCGCCACCGAGTTTGTCCAGCAGAATTGGAGCCTCAAAGCCATGCACCGGCTGATGGTCACCTCGCGCGCCTACCGTCAGACGTCCAAGCTGGACGCACCACCCGCGCAGGATCCCGAAAACATCTTGCTCTCGCGCATGCCGCTCCGCCGCATCGACGCCGAGTCGCTCTACGACGCCGTCATCGTCGCCACCGCCCGCTTCAATCCCCACATGTTCGGCCCCCCAGCCGACATCGAAGTCAAACCGGATAAAGAGGTCGTCGTCAAAGGCGACCAGGGAACCTTCCGCCGCGCCGTCTATGTACTGCACCGCCGCCAGACTCCGGTCACCATGTTCGAAGTGTTCGACCAGCCGCCCATGACCCCCAACTGCATCGAGCGCCGTCTCTCCAACGTCTCCACCCAGGCGCTCCAGATGATGAACGGCACCATGGTATGGGAGCATGCACGCTACCTCGCCGGCCGTTTGATCGACGCTCATCCCGACGACCGTTCGGCCCAACTCGGCGATGCCTGGTGGCGCATCCTCGCCCGCGACCCCGCACCCGAAGAGAAATCCCAGGCACTCGCTTCCCTCGACGAATTCACCCAACTCTGGAAAGAGCGCCTGGCCAAAGACAACGGCGACGCTCCCGTCCACACCACCGCCCGCTGGAACGCGCTCGCCACCCTGTGCCACACGCTGCTGAACTCGGCTGAGTTCGCCTTTATCGATTGAGGAGATTGCTCATGTCCCAACCTTCCCGCCGAGACTTCTTCAACCGCATCGCCGATGGATTGCACGGCGCCGCCCTGGCGTCTCTCCTCGGTCCGGCCGCGGCCTTCGCCAACGAGTCCGCACCCAGCCTGGCCCCCAGAAAGCCTCACTTCGAACCCAAAGCGAAATCCGTCATTCAGTTCTTCATGAACGGCGGACCCTCGCAGGTGGACCTGTTCGACCCCAAGCCGGCCCTGGAAAAGTATTCCGGCAAGATCCCGTCGCGCGACCTGCAAACCGACGTCTCTTCTCCCGACCAGGCCGGCGGACTCCTCCCGTCCCCGTTCAAATTCGCCAAGCACGGCCAGATGGGCATGGACGTTTCCGACGTGATGCCGCACCTGGCCGGTTGCGTCGACGACATCGCCTTCATCCGTTCCATGTATGGCGAGCACTTCAATCACGAGCCCGCGCTGTTCCTCATGCAGTCCGGCCGGACCATTCCCTCGCGCCCCACCATGGGGTCGTGGGTCGCCTACGGGCTCGGCACCGAAAACCAGAACCTGCCCGCCTACATCGTCCTCGACGACCCCAAAGGTCTCCCCATTAACGGCATTTCCAACTGGCAGTCCGCCTGGCTGCCGCCCATGTTCCAGGGCACCCGCATCCGCACCGAAGGCCCGCCCGTGCTGAACCTCGACCCGCGCCCTGAATGGCCGTCCACCTTGGCTGAGGCCGAGCGCCGCCTGCTCGCCCGCCTCGACCAGAGCCACCGCCGCGACCGCCCCCATCAGCCGGACCTCGATGCCCGCATCGCCTCCTACGAACTCGCCGCGCGCATGCAAATGGCCGCCACCGACGCGCTCGACGTCTCCAAGGAATCGGAAGCCACCCGCGAGGCCTACGGCCTCAACAACCCGCAAACCGCCTCCTACGCCAAGCGCTGCCTGATGGCCCGCCGTCTCGTCGAGCGCGGCGTTCGCTTTGTCCAGCTCTACATCGAAGGCCAGATCTGGGACAACCACGAGAACATCGACTCCGGCCTGCGCTACGCCTGCGGCAAGACCGACCAGCCGGTCGCCGCCCTCTTGAACGACCTCAAACAGCGAGGCCTGTTTGATTCGACTCTACTGGTTTGGGGTGGCGAATTCGGACGCCTGCCGCTATCCCAAAACGCCGGCAAAGGAAACTCCGGCGGACGCGACCACGGCCCGTCGGGCTTCACCGTCTGGCTGGCCGGCGCGGGCGTCAAGCGCGGCACCGTCTACGGAACCACCGACGAGTTCGGGCATAAGGCGCTCGAAAATCGCGTCTCCGTCCACGACTTCCACGCCACCATCCTCCACCTGCTCGGACTCAACTTCCGCGACCTCGTCTACGAACGCCACGGCTTGAAGGAACGCTTGACCGACCAGTTCCCCGCCCGCGTGGTCCGCGAAGTCCTCGCCTGACCTGAGCCCAGTTCGCGACAACTTGGGCGGACGCGGTTATTTGCCGCCGACAAAAATCCTATGGTTGTAGGTCGCAAAATCTCCGAAGTAAATCACCAGATATGCAGGGCCGGGCGTAAGGCCCTCCGGGATCCGCAGATTCACCTGCACGATGCCGGCAATGAGTCCGGGCGCTTGGCCGGCAAAGAGGACAGGCGCGTCAACGGTCGGCCACGCGGCCGACCCCATCGTCGCGCGGACTCCCAGCACCGGCGCGGGAAAGGGGGGCTCCATCGGACCCGGCGACCCGTCTTCTA
>JAEUQD010000044.1 GCA_016789925.1 Bryobacterales bacterium
CGACCTGAAGGATAAGTCCTGGGTCACCGCGACACAGTTGATCTGGAAGTCGGACGCCGTCCTCGTCGAGGTCTTCACCGACAAAGGCATTGTTGGCATCGGCGAATCGAGCCCCTACGGAGGCCCCGAGTTCCTTAAGAAGACCATCGAAGAGTTGGCCAAACCCGCGCTCCTCGGCCAGAATCCGTTTGATGTCGAGCACCTCGCCACGGCCTGGGGCGGACCGCGCCCGAACTATGCCGTCTGGGCCGGCATCGACGCGGCTTGTTGGGACATCATCGGCAAGGCCGCCGGCAAACCCGTCTACGAGCTGCTCGCCGGCGACACGCCGCCGCGCCCCCACATTCGCATGTACGCCTCCGGTGGCGTCGAATACGCTTGGTACGACCGGCCCGAAGCCCTCATCGAAGAAGCCCTCCGCTGCAAGCAAGCCGGCTACACCGCCTTCAAGTTCCGCATCGGCACCGAGTGGAAAAGCAGCGGTATGACCCTCGCCAAGTACATTCCCTGGGTGCGCAAACTGCGCGACGCCGTCGGGCCCGACATGGACCTGATGCAGGAGAGCAACATGCGCCTCAGCCTCGAAGAGTGCCTCGAACTCTGCCCCGTGCTCGACGAACTGAACTTCCTCTGGTTTGAAGAACCCGTTCGCGCCTACGAGCCGGGTGCGCTCGAAAAGCACCTCCAGATCCGGCAAGCGCTCAAGAAAGTGAAAGTCTCGGGCGGCGAGAGCCGTGGCAGCCGCTTCGACTTCAAGGAGTGGATCGACCGCCACGCCTACGACATTGTTCAGCCCGACTGCAACGTCACCGGACTCACCGAAGCCTGGCACATCGCCCGCATGGCCCATCTCAAAGGAATGCCCTGCTGCCCGCACAACTGGCACGGCGGCTTATCCACCATGGCCAACGCCGCCCTCGTCGCTGCCATCCCCAACCATCTCCTCCTCGAACTGAACCAGACCTACAACCCCTTCAAGGAAGAGTTGTTCGAAGATCCCCTCGTCGTGCGCAAAGGCTACCTGGACCTGCCGCGCCGCCCTGGCTTCGGAATGAACGTGAGGGCCGGAGTAGCCGCAAAGTTCCCCTACCTTTCCGGGAACTACTGGAAGCCGAACCCGAAGCTGGCCGCCTGACCGAATCCGCGCGCA
This sequence comes from Bryobacterales bacterium, assembly GCA_016789925.1. GTDB lineage: Bacteria > Acidobacteriota > Terriglobia > Bryobacterales > Bryobacteraceae > JADLDI01. The sequence continues at coordinate 1,151 of JAEUQD010000044.1, forward strand.
TGGTGTAGACGATCAGGGGAAGGCCCCGGAGTCGAAGTGGAGTTCTTGCTCAGGAGCTTTGGTTATAATCGACAGTCGATGGTTAGTACTGCAAGGCTGAGAACGTGCGGGCTCGGCTATTTGGGAGGCGCCGCGCTTCTGGTTTGCGCGGTGTTATTCAGCCTAAGCCGGGTCCACCGGTTGCAGGACGCCGATACGCTCCTGCCGGTGTTTATCAGCCTCGATCGATGGACTCCCTTCTATTGGGAGCAAGACAGGTTCGGAACGCTACTGCCGCTGCTTGTGATGCCTGTGCGGGACTACCGGTGGAACGCTGTCTCCCAAACATTTTTGAATGTAAGTGGAGCACTGATCGCTCTCGTCGTCATTGCGGCTTGGACTCTCGATCGCGACGGGCGAGTCAGGCAGGAAAGCCTGGCGATAGCCGCTTTTTCCGCGGCGTTGATCGGTGTTTGCCTGCACGTGGAAGAGGGTATCGGCGGCTATCTGTTGCTGCCGGGCTCACCTTACTTTTCGTCTCTTGGGTTGTTGTTTCCGGGTCTGCACTTGCTTCGTGTTTCGCGAGGAGCAGGCATGGCCGCGATGGGCTTTCTGCTGCTCCTGCTGAGCATGTGGGTGAATATCTCGAACGGCGTTGTCGGCGTTTTCCTGGCTCTGTTGATCCCGCGGCGAACGTTGGTGGACCGGGGTGTCGTCCTGATCGGCGTTGCCGGTGCGGCGGCCGGCTCGTGGATCGCGGCGAGATATCTGACCGGCTTCCAGAACTATGATGCGACAATTCCCACCTATGTGGCTTGGGCTGTTTTTCGGGACATGCTGGAGAATACGGCTGGGCAGATGGTTTATCCGGAGAGAATATTTGTTCTGGCCGCGGCGGGATTGGCGGGGATGGTAATGCTGTGGCGCTGGGGGTGCGGCTTCACAGCTTTGCGTGTGATCGCGCTGGGGGCGATTGCGGTCTCTTTTGCGGCCGTGTTCAGTAAACTGGCGTGGGTTTATGCGCAGGGAGCGCAAGCACGCTACTGGGCCACGCCGGCGTTTCTGTTGTTTTCCGGCTTTGCACTGGCAGCGGCCGGCGCGTTTTACGGGCTGCTGACCAGAATGCAGGTCAGCCAATTCAATGCGGGCGCCGCTTGCTCAGGTTTGGCAATAGCAGTGTTTGCCGCTGGGTTGGGTGTTCGCCTGCCGGCAGCGGGACTTCAAGAACTGAATCGGGCAGCCTCCATTTCTCAGGAAGTGGACGAACAGATCCGCCGGAGTCGGTGTACCATTCTTGCCGGTGACTACTGGAGGGTCTGGCCGGCACTGTTTCTTCGCCGGGCCGCGGGCGACCGGACGATCATGCCGGTGGCATACCGGATGACACCGATGCTCGATCAAGTGAAGGCGCTGCCCAACGACGGGCGCGTGTATTGCGGCTGGTGCGGCGATCCGGAAGTGGCCAGGGTAGCAAGCACGTATGGAGTCGCCAGGTTACGGCAAGGAGAGGCACACGGACGGCTGTGTTTTTACAAATCGGAGTAAAACCCGCACTGTGGACTGTGCTGCTGGTCGCCGCTGCCGCTTCCATAGGATGTTCGTACCGGGACCGCAGCGCAGTAGCGTACGTTACTGGGGAAGGTGCGCTTTTTGTAGCCATCCACGGATCGGCAGTTGCCCGGCAATCTCCAGCACTCCAGGCGTCAAATCCGTCGCTTCTCCGCCTGTCGCCCGCCGAACTCGTGGCCGCGGTTGTGGAGGGGGGGCACACTCTGCATGTGCACGCCTACGATCTGCGGCGCAGGGGCTGGACAGTAAATGCGGGCTTGAGTTGGATGATGGAGGGTCGGCCGGCGCTGGCTGCGGATCGGCAGCGAAGGTTACTGGTTGCGGCGCGAGGTCCTGCAAAGGACTATTGGGTGGCGGCGGTGGATCTCGCCGGCCCGCGAGTCTCGGAGTGGACTGGTCTTCAGGGTGTGTTTGGGTCCGATCCGGTTCTGACCAATTGCGGGACGGGTCCCGCCCTGGTGGCGGGCCTTGACCTGAGTGGGCATTTGTGGACCCGGACGCTGTCCTGGGAGCAATCGCCACGTTCCGAATCCTCCTGGACAGCGCGGGGCGGCGGAGGGTTTCAGGGACAACTGAGAGCCGTCTGTTCGGCGGGCCAGCCAGTGCTCGCGGCCCGCTCGGCGAATGGGCGGGTGTGGATTTGGCCAGCGGCCAGGGCCGAGTGGATCGAAAGCGAAGTTGACATCAAGGGAGAACTGCAATTGACGTCTGACAGGAAGGGTGTCTGGATCGCCGGCCGGACCGCGGCGGACGGAATCAGGGTCTGCCGGGGCACGATGGCCGGCGAAGTGCCTGCCGTCGGTTGTGTCACTCTACCCGCACGTGTCTCCGAGTTTGCGTTATGCCCCCTTGACGAGGGCGTGCGGGTCGCCGCCGTGTTTCCCGACGGTGAACTGCGATGGTGGGATTGGCCCGCTACGGATTGGCAGCGTCCGCTGCTCCAGCCGATTCGTGCCGTGAGTCTGGACCAAGAGGTCGTCGCCGGCGCCATGGGAGAGGAATAGGCGCGCCCCACCCAGTACCTCTGACCCTTGCTAACGGATTCCAATATTCAAATTATTGCGTTCACAAATCAATAGATTAACTTTTTTAACAATTATTTCCAGCCTTTTCAATCACTTGCCAAACAAATTCCCCCTCCCCCACGCTCTCCCCTGCGCCCCCCTCCTTGACACCCCAGGCTACATTTACGACAGAAGGATCTGATTGTCTCGACCCGCTGCGGTCGAGCCCAACGACTGCCCC
>JAEUQD010000046.1 GCA_016789925.1 Bryobacterales bacterium
GCTCCACCCGCAGCACCGCGACGTCCGCCGGAGCCCCCGGCGACAAATGTCCCAGATCCGTCCGCTTGATCTGCCGCGCAGGATGCCACGCCGCCCGCGCAATCACGTCCGCCAGGGGAACCCCGATGTTCACAAACTTCGACAGCACGTTCAGCATGTCCTTCATCCCGGCGTTCATACTCTCCGTGTGCAAATCCGTCGAGATCGAATCCACCAGAAACCCTTGCTGAATCGCCGGCACCGCCTGCCGGAACAGAAAACTGCCGCCGCCGTGTCCGGCATCGAAGATCACCCCGCGCTTCCGCGCCTCAAACAGATACTTCCGCACCTTCCCCGCATCGTCCAGCATCGGCACCCGCGCTAAGTAAGTGTGCGTGTAGATATCGCCGGGCCGCAGTTTCTTCGTCACCAGTTCCTCAAACGGGCGCTCCGGCCGGAAATCGCCATAGTCCACCATCACCGGGACATCCGCCAGCCGCCCCGCTTCCACCGCACGCTCCACCGCCGTCCATTCCGGACCGCGGTAATGCGCCGTCTTGATCCCCACAATAACCCCCGGATGCTGCTTGATCATCGCCGCCGTCGCCACCGGGTCCATATCGTTGGTGTCCTGCTCGTACGGATGCCCCAACTGCCCGTGACCCACAATGTTGAGCAGCGCCAGCACCCGCGTCCGCGTATGATCCAGGATCCGCGCCTTCTGCTCCGGGAAATTCCGCCACCCCGACGACCCCGCGTCCACCATCGTCGTCACCCCATACCGGAAGCTGTGGCTGTCGGCCCACACATTCTGATCTTCCACGAGCGACCCGCGTAACCCGCTCATCGCCAGCACATGGGTATGGATGTCCACCAGCCCCGGCGTGACATACAACCCCTTCGCCTCGATCGTCTTCAACGCGTCGCCCGCCGCCAGGTTCGCACCCACCGCGGCAATCTTGCCGTCTTTGATCGCCACATCGCGAACGGCATTGATCCCGTTCCGCGCATCCAGCACATGGCCGCCCTTCAGCAGCAGATCGTACTTCGGTTGGGCACCCAGGGCCGCCGCAAAAACCAGGAGCAGTGCGTATCGCATCGCCTTAGCTCTTCTTGAACACCACGCGCTCGATCACTTCCCTGGTCATCTTCACGCCCTTCACTTCGTTCTGCCACTGCACGTCGGCGGCAAGCTCGCGGCCCCGCTCATACCCGAACGACGACTCAATGCCCCAGTACCCCGTGTACCCGGCATCCATACAGATCTTGAGACAGTTCTCCAGGCTGAACGGATGGCTCCCATCCGCCCGCCACATCGCCTTCACCGAAATCCCCTTCGCATACGGAACCAGCTTCCGCGTCACTTCCTCCTGGCTGTCTCCCGGATTCACGTTCCCGAAGTCCGGTAGCGTCCCGAAATTCGGATCGTTCACCAACTTCATAAGCCCGACCAGCACATCCGGGTCCGACGAGGCCCGCCCATGGTTCTCGATCACGACATTGAGATTCGCCTGCTTGGCATAGTCCAACAGGTCGCGGAATGACTCCGAAGCCCGCTTGACGATGTCCTTATCCTGTTTCCAGTTCTCCCGCGGACCACCTAGATTGCACCGCACCGCGTGGCATCCCAGATACTGCGCGATGTCCACCCATTTCCGGTGCATCCGCGCCGCCTCCATCCGCTCTTTCCGGTCCACCGCCGCCATGTCGCCTTCGTTGTCGATCATGATCAGCACAAACTCGATGCCGTAATCCGAACCCGCCTTCTTCAGCTTCGACAGATTGCTGAGCATCGGAAAATCAAAAAACTGGTTCACGAATTCCAGGCCCGTGACCCCTAACTCCTCCCGGCAAATCCGGGGCAAATCGATATTCTTCCACCTGTTATGCCGGAAGAACGAATTCGACAGAGACCAGGCGGCCAGCGAGATCCCATTCTTCGTAGGCCGTGGAGCCAGTGCAGCCACCGGCGAAGCAAGCATTTCACGACGGGTCATGAGGGAAGCATACCGCGACCGGAGAGGGTCGGATTGGTTTCCTGCCACCGGTATTGCAAAACTGCAATACTACGACACGGAAGACGCCGAGGCGGGAGATTGATGTCGCGCTGCGACGAGCCAAGGAGGTAAGGAGCTAATGAACCGCACGACCGTTGATGATCTGCATCAGAAGTGGATGAAGAACCCTAAGTATCGGCGCGAGTACACAGCGCTCCAAGAGGAGTTCTCGCTCACCGCGGCCCTCATTGAAGCCCGCTCCCGCGCGGGCCTCACGCAAGAGCAGGTGGCTCAGCGTATGAAGACGACCCAGGCCGTGATCGCCCGCCTCGAAAGCGGCGGAAGCAAGCCGTCCACCCGGACACTGGAGAAATACGCGGAAGCGACCGGTAACCGGCTCAAGATCAGCTTTGAACCCGTTGGTACGCAGGAAGCAAGCGAGATCTGAAGGCAACCCCGCGATCTGGCACATCGCGTGCTCCCCAATTCTCAGGCCATGCGAGTTCCAGCCCTCTATCTGCTCCTTGCCGCCTCCGCCCTGGGGCAGAATGTCCCCCAGCCTGTGCTCGATCGACTCACGCGCTCGTCTATCCGAGGGCTTGGCACCGACCGGGTAACCGCCGCTCTGAGCGACTCGGCGGGCTACTTCTACCTGGCCGGCACGACAACCTCGCCCGATCTGGGCACGCCGCTCGCCGAAGGCCAGTTGGTGACCTCCACCGATGCCGCGGCAACCTTCGCGCGCCTGCCTGAACCTCCTGCCGTCTCCCTCACCGCAGTCGGCGCCGCCCGGAATGTCATCCTCGTGGGCGGAGCCACCGGCATCTACAAGACTGTCGACACCGGCAAGACTTGGCGTCTCACCTACCGGTTCCCCCCTGAAGTGACGTCCCTTCGACAGATCGCCTTCGATCCCGGCGATCCTTCCCGTGTCTACGCCCCTTGGCTGAGCAGCACCCGCTCGGGACTCCTCGTTTCCACCGACGCCGGCGACACCTGGCGAGTTGTCCCGGACGGACCCTCCGGCTCGACATTGCGGTTTGACCCCAATCGAGCCGGGACGTTCCTCGTCCTCGGCGATGGAGCGTTCCTGTCCACCGATGGTGGTGTCTCCTTCACACGCATCGTCTTTGACGGCAGCCCGCCCTCCTCCATCGCCTTCGACGCACATCATCCCGGTTGGCTGACGGCGATTGCATTCGGCGCGCTCTACCGGAGCACGGACTACGGTCGAGCGTGGACCCGGGTCGGACCTGTACCTCCTGGAGCCTTAGACATCCTCGGCGAACCTTCCCGCGCGGCCCGCTACTATCTCACCTCGATTTTGGGGGGTGCCTTCCGGAGCGATGACGACGGCAGAACCTGGACGGCCCTGCCGGGCTCCCCTGAGGGCCGCTTGACTCACTACTGCGGACCCGGAGGTCCCGTGGCCATCACGGGGACAAATAGCCAGGTCTCCGTGAGCCACGACCAGGGTGGCACCTGGCGTTCTCTGTCCATCTCAAATCTGAATGACCTTACGTTCAACTCCGAATGCGTCGCTTTCGCTGTCCGCGGAATCAGTGGTGACGCCTGGGTCGCCAGGTTCTCTCCCGACGCGCGCGAGCGCCTGTGGTTCACGCCGCTCGGTGGTTCCGGCCAGGACACGGTCGAGAAACTAGCTTTGGATCCTGCCGGAAACGTCGTCGTCGCCGGGCGAACCGACTCATCCGACTTCCCCGGCCCCGCCTTCGGCGCCAGCCCGCCCCGATCCTTCGTCGCCAAGTTCGATCCCGCCGGAAGGCTCTTGTGGTCGTCACGGTTCGGCGTGCCAGACCTCCTTTCCGTCGCCGCACTCACCGCCGGCTCCGCGAGTCTACGACTGTATCTGACCACCGGAACCAGCCTCTCGAGCTCTACGTACGTCACCGGCACTTCGCTTGCCGAGTTCGATGCACAAGGATCCCTGGTCGAAGCTTCTCTCTTTCCAGGCAATGTCGCAAGCGCCGCCGTCTCCGCTTCCGGAGAAACCGTTCTCGCAATCTACGCCTTCGCCGGTTCCTACCTCCTCCGCTCCGACGGCACGCGGATTCCCCTCGACGTTGCCCCCACGCATGCGGTGTTTCATCCCAGCGGCGACCTCGTCGTTGCCGGCTACGGCAGCATCGCCCGGGGTTGCACCAGCCGCGGAAGCGTCACCTCGATCCTCAGCGGCGGGAGCTTCGAAATCCGCAAGTTCCGCGCCGCAACATTCGAGCCCGCCCTCTCCGTCTCGCTGAGCGGCGAATGCCAGACCCTGCCCACCAGCCTCACCTTCGATCCCGCCGGCAACTTCGTCGTCACCGCCCGGACCATCGCCTCCAATTTCCCGCTGCGCAATCCTCTGTTCGGCGGGCCTTCGCATCTCACGTCGCTCGTCGTCAAACTCAGTCCGAAGGGCGAATTGTTGCAGAGTACGTACGTTCCTTCGCTGGGCGGCGCGGCCGCCAACGAGATGGGCCTGGCTCTCGCGCTGAACGAGGGCGGCATCGTCCTGGGACTTCTGGAACCGGAGCCGCCTCCTCCCGTCGAACTCAACCGCATCAGCAACGCTTTCAGCGGTCTCGGCAGATACATTGTCGCCGGAAGTCTGGTCACGCTTTCCGGCCGGAACCTCGGCCCCGTAGACTACATTGACCTCGGTCTCAACCCATCAAACCCACTGCCCACGGAACTGGGCGGAACGCGCGTCCTGGTCAATGGCCAACCCGCTCC
>JAEUQD010000071.1 GCA_016789925.1 Bryobacterales bacterium
GACGGCGACAATCCGCGTCGCCGCCCAGGAGTGCTCCGCCATCCGTTTGGCTGCCTCGAGACAATGCGCGCACTCCGGGTCGAAAAAGTAAACCAGCACCTTACCGGCGCTCAGCGAATAGGGCTGGCCGTTCACCAGTACGGTTTCCGGCGCCTTGAGTCCCGTCTGCTGCGCCATCGTGATGCCGTAGCTGGCGCCCGCGAAGACTGCGATCGCTCCCAACACCAAGACCGCGCTCCGCAGCCCACGAGACGGCTGCGCCCACCAACCAGCTACGACAGCGGCGACGATCATCAGCGCGTCCGTGATGAAGAACATCGGACCCACCGTCCGTTTGAGCCACGGAAAACAGCTACAGTCAGCCCCGCGCAGCACGTTGTATTGCACTCCGACAAACACCATGAACCCCAACAGAAGTCCTACCAGCAACCACGCGCCCCACCGGCGGAAGCGCGGCACCAAAATCAGGACGCCGCCAAAAATTTCCACGATACCCACCGCCAGCGTGGCCGGCATCGCCAGAACACCAGGAATCTGCATTTGCATGATCCTCGCCGACCAGTCGATGGGGTAGAGGATCTTCCATCCCCCCGAAACGACAAACAGCACCGCCATGAGAAGCGCGCACATCCATGCCATCACCGTCTTCCAGGGAGCGAATTCCAGGGTCGAAGCCGTCACCGAGGCCGCCCCCGAAGGGTGTGCCATACTGTCTTCCATGCTCCTTATTTTAATCCTTGGAGCAACTTCCCTCGCCGCCCAGCCTCCCGCACGTACTGTTCTCATCGACGAGACCGTGCGCGTTCCCCGGTCCCAGTTCCGGGCCGTGCGCATGCCCGTTCAACAGCGCCCCGTCACCATCGAGTGCGACTACCAGGCTGTTTCCGGGTCGCCCGTGCGCGCCGTCGTCATGACCGTGGACGACATGGAGCGAATGCGCAACCAGCGCTCCTATCGCATTCTGGCCGCCACCGGACCGTCCCCGCAGGGCACCCTCCGCTACCGCGTCAACCGCCCTGGCGACTATGTGCTGCTGCTGGAAAACGACAACACTCCCAACGTGCGCGTTCGCCTCCAGGTTGCCCTCGCGTTTGACGAAAACACGAGCTTCACGCCCACCACGCTGCCGCCTGCCAGGCGCCGCCAGGTTGTCGCCATCAGCCTTGCCGGCTTCAGTCTGGTTGCCGGGCTATCCGCCTGGCGTCTGCTGGCCGCCGTCCGCCGCCGCCGGTCCTGGCTCCCCGCCAGCCCGTTCCACTAGTCTAGGCGGCCAGCACCTGGCGCACCGCCTCCAGCAACTCCGGCGGGCTCACCGGTTTCTGCAAAACACGCTGAGCTCCCAGCAATTTGTGGCCGGCCTCTTCCAAAGACATCGCGAAACAAGTCCCGCACCGGCGCTTCGTCGTCCACTCACAGGATCGAGTGGGCCGCCGCTTCGGGTGCAAGGATCGACCGGAGAACCAGTGCATCCTCGGTCTCGAGAATCAGAGCCCGGCGCTGGTCTTCGACGGCGTGGTCGAAGTCAATGCGGCCAGCGCCTCGGTGTTCCATGACTTCAGAAAGAGATCGATGTGCTCGGGCGAACCCTTCAACGTAACCACCACGTTTTTGACCTCGAGGTTGTTGTACGACGATGTCGTGGGTTTGCCGACCATGAGGATGGTTTCGCCATCGCGCCGCGTAACGCCGGGCGCCACCTTTGCATTGGCGTCGTTGGCGCGGAGCGTGATCTTGACGTCGAGGCTGCGGCCCTGCGTCGCCGCGATCTGTTGCTGAACGATCTGCTCGATTTGAGGACGTACGGATTCCTCATGGGCCCGTTTGAT
>JAEUQD010000089.1 GCA_016789925.1 Bryobacterales bacterium
CTGACTTTGGACCAGAAGAAGGAGCAAGTGCAGGGGTGGGGCGGTAAGCCGTAGAGCCCACTTGTTCACGCCGGTTGGGCGACGGGTTCGAGGGCCCGTTTATATTTGCATTCCTTTGCAGGGCATTGGGCCCATGCGCCGGATTTGAGGTGTTTCTCGATGAGGTAGCTGGAGCCGCAGTCGGGGCAGGCTTCGGCGATGGGTTTGCCCCAGGCGACGAAGTCGCAGGAGGGGTAGCGGTTGCAGCCGAAGAAGGTCTTGCCGCGCTTGGAGCGGCGTTCGACGATTTCACCTTCGTTGCAGTTGGGGCAGGGGACGCCGATGGTCTTCTGCTTGACGTACTTACAGGTGGGGTAGTTGGAGCAGGCCGTGAATTCGCCGAAGCGGCCGAACTTCATGACTAACTTCGAGCCGCAACTCGGGCAATCTTCTTCGAGGAGGACGTCGGCCTTTTTCTGTTCCTTGCCGTTAAGGGGCTTGGTAGTCTTGCAGTCGGGGTAACCGGTGCAGGCGAAGAACTGGCCGAAGCGTCCTTTCTTGAGGACCATCTCGCGGCCGCAGTTTTCGCAATACTCTTCCGCGCCTTCCTCGGAGAAGTCGCCGTTGGCTCCTTCGACCATGTCGGCCGAGGGTTCACGGGTGCTGGTGCACTCGGGGTAGCCGGTGCAGCCGACAAAGCGGCCGTGCTTGCCCCAGCGGATGACCATCGGCTTGCCGCACTTATCGCACGTCAAGTCGGTGGGGATTTCCATCCGCTTGATATCTTCCATTTCCGACTCGGCGCGGACGAGGTCGGTCTTGAACTTCTCGTAGAACTCCTGCATGGCGGCGCGCCAGTCGATTTTGCCGTCCTCGATGTCGTCGAGTTCGTCTTCCATGCGCGCAGTGTATTTGACATCAAAGATGTCGTCGAAGTTCTTGACCAGGAGGTCCGTAACGACAAAGCCCAACTCGGTGGGTAGGAACTTGCCGCCCTCCTTGGCGACATAGCCGCGGTCCTGAATGGTGGACAGGATGGAGGCGTAGGTGGAGGGGCGGCCGACACCATCGGCTTCGAGCTCCTTGACGAGGGTGGCTTCGGTGAAGCGCGCCGGCGGTTCGGTGAAGTGTTGTTCGGGGTCGATGGAACGGAAGCGGAGCGTCTCGCCCTGGGTGACGACGGGGAGCTTGTGCTTGAGTTCTTCGTCCTCTTCGTCCTTGGTGTCTTTGCCTTCCTGGTAGACGGCGAGGAAGCCGTCGAACTTGGGGACGGTGCCGGTGGCGCGGAAGAGGTAATTGACGTTATCGGCGCCGGTGGCAGCGACCTCGATGGTGGTCTGGTCAAAGACGGCCGGGGCCATCTGGGAGGCGACGAAGCGGGTCCAGACGAGGCGGTAGAGTTTCAGTTCGTCGTCGGAGAGGTATTTTTCAGCGATCTCCGGAGTGATCTCGACGGAGGTGGGCCGAATGGCCTCGTGGGCGTCCTGGGCGTCCTTCTTTCCTTTATAGATGTTGGGAGAAGCCGGGAGGTATTGGGGGCCGAAGCGCTGGGGGATGAAGGCGCGGACTTCGTCCAGGGCGTCGTTGGAGACGCGGGTGGAGTCGGTACGCATGTAGGTGATGAGACCGACCGAGCCCTGTTCGCCCAATTCGACACCTTCATAGAGGCGCTGGGCGAGGCCCATGGTGCGCTTGACGGAGAAGCGAAGCTTCCGCGAAGACTCCTGCTGGAGCGTGGAGGTGATGAACGGGGGGACGGGATTGCGGCGCTTTTCGCGGGTGTTCAGCGACGAAACGGTGTAGGTGGAGTTGGCGAGGGCGGCAACGATGGCCTGGGCGGCAGCCTCGTTGGGAATTTCCAGGTTGCGGAGATCGGCTCCGGCGGCGGCGCTTCTAACCAGACGGGCCTTGAGGACAGGCGTCTTCTGGGCATTGAGGGAAACGTCAACGGTCCAATACTCTTCCTTTTGGAAGGCGCGGATTTCGCGTTCGCGATCGACAATAAGGCGAAGGGCGACGGTTTGGACGCGTCCGGCGGAGAGGCCGCGGCGGACCTTGTCCCAGAGCAGGGGGGAGATTTTGTAGCCGACGAGACGGTCGAGGACGCGGCGGGCCTGCTGGGCGTCGACGAGGTTGGTGTTCACCACCAGGGGCGATTCGAAGGCCTTCCTGACGGCGTTGGCGGTGATTTCGTTAAAGCGAACGCGGTAGACGCGGGGGCTGTCACCCCGCTTGGGGACGAGCTCTTCCATGAGGTGGTAGCAGATGGCCTCGCCTTCGCGGTCCGGGTCGGCCGCGAGGTAGACGGCATCGGCGCCCTTGGCGGCCTGCTTCAGCTCCTGGATGAGCTTCTTCTTGCCTTCAATGACCTCGTAATGGGGAGTGAAGTCGCCATCGACGTCAACGGCCAGGTCGCGTTTCGGCAGGTCCTTGACGTGGCCGAGGGAGGCCTTGACCACGAAGTCTTTCCCCAGGTACTTGCCGATCGTTTTCGATTTCGCCGGAGACTCGACGATGACGAGAGATTTGCCCATACAACGGTTTGTTAGAAATTCTCCTTACTTTAGCGTGGGTTTGTGGAGTCCGAAACCACCCCCCGATCCCGGTCAGGATCGAGCGCCGCCTGTCAGGCAGCATCTCCCCACACCTTAACATAGTTCTTTCCGGGCATTTCCCGGACGGTGCCGA
>JAEUQD010000099.1 GCA_016789925.1 Bryobacterales bacterium
GCCGGGCGGAATCAGCCGTACGTAGAGAACGCTCCGCGCCTGCCAGGCATTGCGTTTATTGATCGGGTTCCCGTCGCCGTCCAACATGTACGAGCGGTAGAAGTGCGCGCCCTTCTCCACCGGACCTTTCCCGCCGTCCTCGACCACGCCGGAGTGGAAGATCTTCTTGCCCGCCGAATCGAACGCCTCCACTTCCAGCCAGATGTCGAAGGCGTCCACCGTGCCGCCCGGAAAAAAATGACCGATCTTTCGCGTCCGCACCACAACATCCAATCGCACCGTAGATCCCGGTTGGAACCGTGTAGTCGAACGGTCGAGCGGCGCCGCGATCTTGCCCACCTCGCGAATAAACACGTCGCCCGTGTGTTCCGCCTCTTCGCCCACGGCGAAGGTCGTCATCGCCTGCGGCGCGGCGGAACTGCGGCGGCGCATCTCCAATTCTCCCGTTTGCGTCACCGGCGAAGCCGCGAAAATATCCACGCTGATAAAACCGGATTGGAGAAAATCGACGGTCTCCTTGAACTGCGTCTTGTCGCCGTTCACATGCGCCACCGCCGTGTTCGCGGCGGCAAACCGGTGCGAGTGAATCTTGCCCTGCTTGGCGGCCGGATCCTTGCCGTCCACGACCGGCATGTGGCAATCCGAACAGGTGGACGTCTTGGGCGGATAGTAGAACGACCGGGCTCCCTGTCCCGACACACCCGAAGCCTGCCAGTTGTCGTAATCGTTGAAACCGCGAATCCAGCGGTAGTTGTTTACCGGGACGTCCAAGTGGACCTTGTGGCACGACGAGCAATACTCTGCCGCGTCCTGCCGCATGAACGGTTTCATGAACGTGCGACGGTGCGGTTCCGGATCGAGAAACGTGAAGAAGCGATCGATAAAGCGAACGTACTTGTTCTTCGACGATGCCAGTTCGTGCAAGGGCGGGTATTCGATCACAAACCCGCCGTTGCCCATACTGCCGCTGACGTGGGTGATCGAGTGACACGACAAACAGCCCAGCCCGTTTTGGGCTTCCGGCGTCTCGATCTGGTCTTTGATCGGCTTGTCGAAACGGCCATTGAAGAACACCGCGTGGTCGTGGCAGCCGGCGCACCACTTCGAGCCCTTCGTGCCGGAGAGTTCTTGCATCTGCTCGATCGACTTCCGGTAGAACTGGTTGTTGAAGCTCGCAAAGTGGTGCATCGACGAGTTCCACTGGTCGTAGATCTCTTTGTGGCACGACCCGCAGAGCTTCGAATCCATGAAGAAGTCGGAGGGAATCGTGCGGTTCACACTCGTATTGGATGACGACGGCCAGAACGGCGAATTCGGACCGGCGCCTTCTTCCTCCATCGACGCGGGCACGACTTTCGGGTTCTGGATCCGGTCACTTGGGTTCGGGAACGTTTTCTGATACGCCAGGGCACCCGCGAACAGTACCACCGACGCCGCGGCCGTCGCGCCCAGCGCCTTCCGGAACCGCCCGGCCGAGAACACAAACAGCGCCGCAACACCGGCTACGCCCAGAATCCAGTGCGCCGTTAACGCCAGCGAAACAGGCCGCGCCGCGTCGTCCAAAGCGCGCGCCACCGCCGCATACACTACCCAGATTCCCAGCAGCGCCGACAGCGCGAACAACAACGCCGCCGCCCGCCAACGCTGCCAGCACTTCGCCAGCGGAACCAGTAACGCCAGTCCCACGCCAATGTGCAGAAAAACGTTCGTGACGTAGAACAGAGTCGGCGAGGCGTACGCAGCCAGGTAGGCTGAATTCATCACCAACAGCAAAAGCAGAACCGCCGAAATGCCCAGCAAACTGTACATCCTAGTCTGAGATGTTACCAAGCGGACGCAGCAGCCGGAGTGCGGGCCGCGTATTGAACTCGTGATTCAACTTTCCGCCCGGATGCCGCACACCCGCCGGATACGGATACGACGCCATGCCGCGAAATGGCAGCGGCTCCACGGTCTGCGAATGCGCGGTATTGGGGTCCTGGTCCTTGGCCCAACCGTCCACGGCAAGCACGAAGCTGCGCCGGTAACCCGCGACCGGCGGCGGAGGCACGGCAAACCGCAAGGCCAGTTCGTCCCCGGAACCCATGATCGTCAACTGGTCATCCGCCTGGGTGAGCAAGGGCAACACCTCGCCATAGCGCGTGTACATCCCGGGCGTTGGGTTCCACATCGAAGCGGGCTGCGGGCCTTCGTAAGCAAACAGATCCGGCCGCGTCCGGGTCAGCCGCGAAAATCCGCGAAAATCCAGGCGGGCCGCGGTGGGCAAGGATTCGATCACGCGAACCGGCCGTTCATCCACCTCCGCCAACTCAACGGCCGTCCAGTGCACATCGATGTTCGAGCGAATCCGGTAGCGGTGCGCCGGCGGCACACGAACGGCGAACGCTTTGGGTTTACCGGCGGGAAGTCCCAAGTCTTCCAAGGCGACGCGCCAGACGCCGTCATTGCCTTGATATTCCAGCACCGGCATCTGGAGCGCCTTGCCCGGAATCTGGGAGAAATGGCGGAACAGTGAACCGTCGGCCCAATCCGTCCAACCACGCAGGATCATCAGCGGGTTCGCCGGGAGCCGGGGAAAGTCGAGCGTGCCCGGCACGGGCTTGACGGTCTTCCGCACGGCGAACACTTGCAGTTCCGGATAGGGCGGCGCCTGGAACTTCTCGTTCAGATAGATAGCCGTGTCGTCGGGATGGTCGATGGTCAGCAGCCGGATGCGGTCCAGATAGGCGACCTCGGCGAGTTCTTCGGTCAGGCGGACTTCATAGAAGCCATTCCGCGGCTGTAGGTTGGGGAGTTGAATGTGCTCCAACGAGTCGGTAGGGAAATAGGAACCGTCGCCAGCGGAAGCGCCAAGCGGCGCAACGCCCAAGACATCGGTGACGTACTCGAACTCGCGGCCATTCCACGTCCACACCTGCGGGCACGACCCCGACAACCGCTGCGCCTCCTTGTACGCCAGCGGACGGTTCGCAACGGCGTTGATTTCGTTCTGGATCAGCCCGTTCGGCCACGTGATGCGCACCGTGTCGATCGTCTTGTTCGCCGCCAATCCGAAGTGCAGCGGAACGCCTTCATAGAGTTGCTTGCGGTACGCCGCCCCGGCCTTCACTTCCACTTCCGCGCCGGGCGCGAGTTTCAAATTCTTGGTCCCCAGCAGCGACACGCGCGACCATCCGTGCGGCGTCACCGTCTGGTTGGTCAGGATTTCAATCGCGCCCTCGCGAGTGTGTACGGCCACATCCAGCTTGCCGTCGAGGTTGAAATCGGCGACTGCAAACGCCTGGCCCGGCGGAATGCGCGGCGCCATGTGTAACTCGGCTACGCCGCGATTATCGAAGTCCGCAGCTACGGCCGGCCCTGCTGATGGCCGGTCCCGCCGCGTGAAATGTCCCTCGCGATTCGACAGAACATACGCGTTCGTCAACACGTCCAGCGTCGAATTCGCGTCCAGATCCGCGACCTGCCAAACGGTTTCGCCCGCCGGAATCATCTCGATCGTCCGCGCCTCGTACTTCCCCGCCAACCGGTCGTGATACAACACCGCCGGACGGTCTTTGTAGGAAACGAGCAGGTCGAGCGACTTGCTATCCGGAATCACGCGGAACACGTGCGCCGACAACACCGTCCCCGCGACAAACGGAAAATCGCCGCTCCGGTCCACAAACCCCGCTTCGCCCTGGTTGCGCAGCAGCACATTCTTCGGCCCGAA
>JAEUQD010000104.1 GCA_016789925.1 Bryobacterales bacterium
CATCGTCGTGCCTTCCGGATCGGCGAATCCCCATTCCTCGCGGATGCGCCGGTGCAGATACTCCGCGGCGGCTTCCGCCGTCTCGATCGCGAGCGCCTGCGTGGCGTGCGCCTCGAAATAGCGGCCCGCCTGCTTAGCCTCGTCCGACCGGTCGCGTACGCCTTCGCCCGCCGTCACCACCAGAATCGCCATCGAATCGCGCTGGTTATACGTCGGGGGCAGGATGTAGTCCGACAGGCAGAGCCCGTTGTCCTTGGGTTGCCGGCCGAACTTGAACGTATGAACCGGAGTCGGTTCGCCGGCGGCGAACAGGTGGATCGAGTTACCGTCGCGCTCGGCTTCAAAATATTGCCACACGGCGCGGACTTTCATCCATTGCTGAACGGTCCCCTTCAGTTCTTCGAGATCATGATAAAGGGCAATGGCCTGCGGATCGCGTTCAACCAGCCGCTTCTCGAAGTTGCCCTTGTACCCCAGGTGGCGGCCATAGAGCATGTAAGGGTTGATGTAACTCCAGACCTCCGTCAGGTTCGGAATCAGCCGGACACGCCGGTCGGCATAGGGTAACTCAGGAATCGGGATATCTGTCCGGACCTTGGTGGAACGTTCGGTGATGACGGGGACATGCGGGGCTGCAATAGCGGGGGCTGCGCCATCGGCTTCGGAGAACACATGAGAACTCAGTACCTGGTCGCGCGACGCCGGCTCCATGATCTCGTTCATCAAACGCAGACCCGTCATGGCGTCCTTGCAGTAGAAGATCGGAGCACTGTAGGCGGGGCCGATCTTGCTATACGTGAAGCGTTCCGAGAGCGCCGCGCCGCCGATCAGCAGGGGTAGCTTCACTCCGGCGTCCTTGAAATCCTGTGCCGTGAATACCATCTGCTGGGCGGATTTCACCAACAGGCCCGACAGCCCGATCGCGTCAGGCTTATGCTCGGCGACAGCGCGCAGTAAGTCTTCCGGTGGAACTTTGATGCCGAGGTTCACTACCTGGTAGCCGTTATTCGACAGAATGATTTCGACCAGGTTCTTGCCGATGTCATGAACGTCGCCTTTAACGGTCGCCAGCACGATCCGGCCGCGGGTCGACGATTCCGTCTTCTCCATGAACTGCTCCAGGTGCGAAACCGCGGCCTTCATCGCCTCGGCCGACTGCAGCACCTCGGCCACAATCAATTCGTTGTTGTTAAACAGGCGGCCGACTTCGTTCATGCCGGCCATCAGCGGTCCATTGATGATCTCGAGAGGCCCGGCGCCTTCAGCCCGCTTGCGTTCGAGGTCGTCGATCAGCCCGTCCTTTGAGCCTTCGATGATGTAGTTGGCCAGGCGCTCGTCCAAAGGCAGATCAGCCGCCTTGGCCTTCTTCCGCCCGGTTGTGCCGCGGAAGAACTCGGTGATGGCCGCGATGTGGAACTGGTTCACCGCGATCTTCTGTTCGCGCGACTGCGCGCGCCAGTCCGCCGGAACG
The DNA here is from genome assembly GCA_016789925.1 of Bryobacterales bacterium. Taxonomy (GTDB): domain Bacteria; phylum Acidobacteriota; class Terriglobia; order Bryobacterales; family Bryobacteraceae; genus JADLDI01. The sequence continues at coordinate 1,472 of JAEUQD010000104.1, forward strand.
TCCGTTAACTCGGCGCGGTGCGGATGGCCGTCAGGGACCGACTTGGGCGGCGTGTTGAAAATCAGGTTTTCGGCCAGCTCACGTTCCTCTGGGGGCAGGGAAGCGAACCGTTCCAGTTTCTCCGCGTTCACGATGGCGAGGTCCAGGCCCGCTTTCGTGCAGTAATAGAGAAATACTGAGTTGACCACTTCCCGCGCCGCCGCCGGCAGGCCGAACGACACGTTCGAGATACCGAGAACCGTCTTCACATGCGGGATGTTTTCCTTAATCAGCCGCACCCCTTCGATCGTCTCGGCCGCGCCCCCGATATAGTTCTCGTCACCGGTGGCGCAGGGAAACACGAGCGGATCGAAGATGAGATCTTCCTCGGGAATCTCGTATTTCTGTGTGAGCAGTTGGAACGACCGTTGGGCGATGGCCAGTTTCCGCTCGCGTGTAAATGCCTGGGCCTGTAACTTGTCTTCGTCAATACAGCCCACCACCAGTGCCGCGCCGTACGCACGGGCGACTGGGCACATCTTCTCGAACTTCTCTTCGCCGTCTTCGAGGTTAATCGAGTTGATAATCGACTTACCCTGGCAGTAGGTGAGCGCCTGCTCGACCGCCGCCGGATCGGTGGTGTCGATCATGATCGGCGCCTTGATCTTCTTCACCAGCCGCGAATAGAAATGTGGGATATCGTTCTTTTCGTCCCGCTCGGATTGCTGAAGACACACGTCGACGATATTCGCGCCGTTGCGCACCTGGCGGCGTCCGATTTCAGTCGCCTCTTCCCACTTATCTTCATTAACGAGATTCCGGAAGATGCGCGACCCGATCACGTTGGTGCGCTCGCCGACGATGAGCGTCCCGTTTTCCGCGGCCGCCTCCACCAGTTCAATCCCGGAATACAGCGACCGGCGCTTCCGCCCCGGAATGGGCCTCGGTTTGCGCCCTTGGGCCATGCGTGCGATGGCTTCGATGTGCGCGGGTGTGGTGCCGCAGCAGCCGCCGACGAAATTCAGCCAGCCGTGGTCGAGAAAGCGCTGCAACTGGGCCGAAAGCATGCTCGGCGTCTCGTTGTATTCCAGTTGCTCGTTGGGCAGCCCGGCGTTCGGGTAGCACGACAGGCGCGTGTGCGCCATCTCGTGCAGGGTCCGCAGATGGTCGGTCATGAACTCCGGACCCGTGCCGCAGTTCAACCCGACCGAAATCAGGTCCGCATGCGAAATCGACGACCAGAAGGCGTCCGCGGTTTGCCCTCCGAGCATGGTCCCGGTCGGCTCGATGGTGCCGGAAATCATCAGCGGGATCGGATATCCCACGTCTTTGCAAAGCTGCTGGATCGCCACCAACCCCGCCTTGCACGACAGCGTGTCGTTCACCGTTTCCATCAACAGGATGTCGACGCCGCCTTCCCAAAGCCCCTTGGCCTGCTGATAGTAAGAAGCGCGTAACTCCTCGAAAGTAATGCCGCCTGTCACAGAGATCGCCTTAGTGGTGGGTCCTATGGAACCTGCCACCCAGCGCGGCTTGTCGGGCGTCGAGAAATCGTCGGCACAGCGCCTTGCCAGTTGCGCGGCCAGGTGATTGATCTCGTCCACGTGAGCTTCGAGGTTGTATTCGGCCATCGCCACCGGCGTGGCGTTGAACGTGTCTGTCTCGATAATGTCCGACCCGGCCGCGAGATACGACCGGTGGATATTCTCGATCAGTTCCGGCCGCGTTCGAAGAACGTTCTCCGGGCAATTTTCGTATTGTGGACCGCCGTAGTCGGCCACGGTCGCGCTCTTCTGCAGCAGGGCCCCCATGGAGCCGTCGATGATCAGAATGCGGTGCTCAAGTGCGTCAAGCAGTGCCTGACGCCGTTCTTCGCGTAAGTTCATTGTTTGGAAGGTGAAACTTCTTAGTTTACCGCGCGCTCGATGCGCCGCAGAATGCCGTCCGGTTCCTCAACGCCCGCCGCCGCGATGGCATCGGCCCGTTCCTGTGTGTCCGCGACCGCGTAGATCCGAAACTCATCGGCATTGCCCGACGGCCGCAGGTGCACCACTTCGCCGTT
>JAEUQD010000161.1 GCA_016789925.1 Bryobacterales bacterium
TATCGGGGCGTCACGGTCACAGCCGTGCAGCAGGAGGCAACCGGGGCCACTGCCAGTCTCCAGGACTCTCTGGGTGAAACGGCGGTGAAAGCGCGCTTCGTCGTGGGTGGCGACGGCATGCACAGTGTCGTCCGCACGGCAATGGGCACGGAGTTCGATGGCGGCGCCTACGAAGACTCGTTCATTCTCGCCGACGTCAGCATGGATTGGCCCCTGGGCGCCGAAGAAGTGTCGCTGTTCTTCTCGCCGGCTGGGCTCGCCGTCGTGGCGCCGCTTCCCGGCAGCCGCTTTCGTGTCGTGGCCAGCGTGGACCAAGCGCCGGAACACCCCACCGTCGCGCAGATCCAGACCTTGCTCGATGCCCGCGGACCGCGGAAGGGCAAGACCGTCGTGAGGGAACTGTTCTGGAGTTCCCGGTTCCGCATTCATCACCGCCTGGCGAGGTCGTATCGCAGCGGTTCGCTCTTCCTGATGGGCGACGCAGCCCATGTGCACAGCCCCGCCGGGGGCCAGGGAATGAACACCGGACTGGTCGACTCGGCCGTGCTGGGACAGTTGCTGACGCGGGCAATTCGAACTGGCGACGACTCGGTGCTGGATCAGTACGAACCGATGCGGCGACCCGCCGCCCAGAAGGTGCTGGGCATGGTGGGGTGGCTGACACACATCGCAACTCTGCGCGGCAGTCTCAAACAGGCTGTGCGCGATGCCGCTCTCTCCGTCATGAACATCGTGCCGCCGATGCGGAAGAAGCTCATGATGAATCTCTCGGGACTCAGCCGGAAGGCGCTGGCTCAGTTACCCGGGAAGGATCGGGCCGGCACACCCTACGACTTGCGCCTGCAAACAGCAAAAGGAGACAGAATATGAAACGCGGAATCACGATAGGCGCCTTGGCGTTGTACGCCTTGGCGGCAAAGTTGCCGGCGGTGGCATCCGATGGTCAGCTCATCGCGGCCGGGTACTCGGCGCCGGGACCCATGGAAGTCGCTCCCGGGCAAGTGCTGACACTGTTCTTTCGAGGCATCGGTAGGATGCCGGACGGCAGCTTGAGAATCGGACAGGCCCAAACCGTGCCACTCCCGGAGATATTGGCGGGTTTGTCGGCCTCCATCCACCAACTTCCTCAGACAACCCCGTTCCCACTGCCTCTGCTGTCGGTACGGCAGCATAACGAGTGCGAAGAGGCATCGGGCGAACCCAAGTGCCTGCTAACTGCGTTGAGGGTGCAGATTCCCACGGAACTGACGCCGGTGGTGGCCAAACTGACCGTGAGATCCGATGGCGAAGCCAGCCGCACATTCCTGATCCGTCCGGTGAGGGATGACGCCCATGTCCTGACGGCGTGCGACCTTACCTGGGATACGAATCCCGCCAGTTCCTGCGGGCGGCTGGCGTTTCACGCCGACGGGACTCCGGTGAACGAAGCACGGCCCGCCCGGCGCGGCGAGACGATCGTGATCTATGCCTATGGCCTCGGGCCCACCGCGCCCCGTGTCCCCGCGGGAACAGCGGCGCCCGCGGGAGTGGAGGTGGTTGACGGCGTCGCGCGCCAATTGGCTGTGCGGTTCCTTCCATTCCGGAATGCGAGCCCGTCGCTAGCGCGCTACTTCGAGGCCGAACCGGTGGGAACCGTAGGCGAACTGGCGTTCGCCGGGCTGACAGCGGGCCAGGTGGGGCTCTACCAGGTCAACGTCAAAGTGCCAGAGTCGGTCGAAACTCCAATCCTGTGCGGGGGAGACACGCGTTCGAATGTCCTCGCCAAAGTCTCTTCCGCGCGCGGAATCGAAAATCTCCCGCTGTGTGTCGAGCCGTAATGAGGTTCAGGGAGTGAAAGTGATCTAGAATCAAATAAGAGTCGGGGCGTAGCGCAGCCTGGTAGCGCACCTGCCTTGGGCGCAGGGGGTCGCGTGTTCAAATCACGCCGCCCCGACCAATCGAATCGTGACGTGGCCGGGAAAGCCGGTCAGCGTCTGTCCTTACCTGTTGCGCTTCTCACCGCCGCGCCCGGTCGGCCGCCTCCCGCAGGATTCGGTCGAGGGCGTCGCGGTCCAATAGCGTGCCGCCCTGGATCACCGCACGGATTCGCGACGTATTCCGGATGTCAACCAGAGGATTGGCTTCCAGGAGGACTAAGTCGGCGATCTTTCCGGGCTCGACAGTTCCAAACTCGCCCCCTTGATTCAGAAACTCAGCGGCGTGCAGCGTGGCTGTCCGCAAGACTGCCGCCGCCCCCATCCCTGCTTCGGCGAGAAGGGCCAGTTCTTCATGAAGGCTGAAACCGGGAACCACAAAGTTAGTTCCCGCGTCGCTGCCGGCCAGCAAAGGCACGTGCGATCGATGCAACAATCCTGCCAGTGCCGCCTCGTGGCGGAAATCCTGCTTGATCCGCTCAAAGTAGGCGGCCGGCCGTTGGAGCGTCTTCTTCCGGGCCTCCATCCATTCGTTCCTCACCGGCTGGGGAACGTACCGCAGAACTTTCGCGGCGGCAATCGCGTTGTCGTCGATGTGTGAGCGTATCCGCCTCACCAGGAGTGTCGGTGTCTGGTAGGTTTTGCGCTTCCGAAACAGCGCGAGAAGGTCGCGGCACTCCGCCGACTCCAGCACCGGACAATATGTGCCCGTCTCCGCCTGCATGTGTTCGATCGACCGCATGCCCGTTCGCGCCGCCTCGACCGCGCCGACCTGATAAGGAGCATGCCCGGCTACCGGCAGATTGGACCGCTTGGCCGCGGCCACAACAGCATAGTAGGCATCCCGGGGCAACTGCGTGTAGACCTTGATAAAGTCCACGCCCGCCTCGACCAATCCCTCCACGGTCTGCGCCGCCTGCTCCGGTCCGCCGATCCCAACCGTCGACCGCGGATCGTCCCGGCCGGGACCATCCAGAATCGGGCCTGATACGACCATCCGCGGGAACTTCGCCGCCTCTCTGGTGGACTTGACAATGTCCAGGCGTCCGCCCATGTCTCTGATCCCAGTCACTCCATTGGCCGTGAACAAAGGCAGGAATGTGTCGCGCACCGTCGGGTCCCACAAGGTGTGAACGTGCATATCCCAAAGGCCCGGAATCAGGAACCCGTTCTTCCCGTCGGCCACGGCGGCCCGCGGCGGAAAGCGTGCCTCATGGTCCGGCAGGATGCTCTCAATCCGCTCTCCGCGAATGGTCACCGCCTGGCGAGGCTTGACCGATCCAGTCAGCACATCGACGACATTCACGTTCCGGATCACCAACGACTCCGTCCCGTCCCCGCGAGAGATCGGAGGGCCATGACTAATTGGGGAATATCCCGCGCGGATGAAAAAAACATTGGGCGGCTTGAACGTCACCCGTGCCTGGTTATCGCGCGTGACCGGATACTCGAGTTCGAAAACAAACTGGAAGACGACGTTCTCCCCCTTGCAACTGCCGCGGAACCGGCTTCGTTCCAGCGCCTCCGTAACGGTGTTCTTCAAGAGCGTCGTAACACCATCGACGCTGACCGCCAATGGCTTTTCTCCATCCCCAATGGAGACGGTCGCCCTAGCCACACCGGTCAACGCTGCGGCGCGGATTAGCCGGGGATATGCCGGCAAGTGCAGCTCTTCCACACAAGCCAGCGGCTCGATCCCCAGAAGCACGCCTGGCACGGCAACTTGCAGCAGAACCGCCAGGATAACCCCACTGGTAAGTTGTCCTATCGGAGTCATCGGAACTCCTCCCAGGCCTATCTTACTTTCTCGATCTATCGAGTTGTAGCCAGAGGGCAGAGTCGGGTTACCAACTGGCGGTGCGGGGTGGAAACCGGTCGCGTTGAGCGATGAGGGTTTCAAGGAGACGGTCGCGATATTCGCTGCGGGTGGAGCGGTGGGCCGGGTCGTCCCAGAGGTTGTCGAATTCGTTGGGGTCGTTTTTGAGGTTGTACAGCTCGCCGTGCGGTTGGCGGGCGTAGTGGACGTATTTCCAGTTCGGGCTGCGGAGGGCGAAGACCTCGAAACCGGTGGGGTCGAGGCCGCTGGCCTTGAGTTCGTCGGCTTCGATGTCTTCGGCGTAGACGACACCGCGGGGCGGGGAAGTGGATGTGCCGAGGGCGAGGGGGCGGAGCGAGACGCCCTGCATGCCGGGTTGGGGCGGGAGACCGAGGAGGTCGAGGAGGGTGGGGGCGATGTCGACGGTTTGGGTGAGGTGATGGACGACGCGCGGGGAGGGTAAGGCGGGGTCGTAGAGGATGAAGGGGATGCGGAGTACCTGGTCGTAGAGCCAGGGACCGTGACGCCAGATCCAGTGGTCCCCGAGGCAGAGGCCGTGGTCGGCGGTGAGAGCGATAACGGTGTTGCCGGCGAGCCCGGAGGCGGCAAGGGCAGCGGTGATGCGGCCGACTTGTTTATCGATGAAGGACATCTGCCCGTAGTAGGCGGCCAGGAGGCGCGGGAGCGTTTCTTCGTTGGGATAGCGGCCGGACTTGACCTGGTTCTCGTAGACCTGGCGGTAGTGGGGCGGTTTGCGGTCGAGTTCGCCGCGGCGGCGGATGGGCGGGGGGATGTCGGCGGGTTTGTAGAGGGAGGCGAAGGAGGCAGGGGGCGTGTCGGGCGGTGTGAGGTCCTTGAAGGAACAGTAGGCGAAGAACGGGCGGGAGCCAGAGGACTGGCGGCGGAGAAAGTCGATGGTCTGGTCCGTAATCCAGTGGATCTCGGTGGCGTCTTCGGGCAGGCCGGGGCGGCGGAGGTCGGCGTCGGTGAGGTTGGGAAAGCGGCTGCGGACGTAGGCCTTGTATTCTTCACCGGGGATATTTTCGGTGAGGTGAACTTCGCGGAAGCCGTAGTAACCGGCGCCGGCGTTGAGGCGCGGCGGGTAGCCAGGGGCGCGCATGGGTTCGAAGTGGTGTTTGCCGGCGGAGGCCGTCGAGTAACCGGCGGCATCAAGGATGTGGGCGAGAGTCTGTTCGGACTTGGGGAGAGCGACGCCGTTGGCCGAGACGCCGTGGGCGGCGGGGTAGCGTCCGGTGAAGAGGCTGGCGCGGTTGGGCATGCAGACGCCGTGGACGCAGTAGTGCTGAGAGAAGCGGACGCCGCGGGCGGCGAGTTGGTCGATGTTAGGGGTTTGGAGGATGGGGTTGCCGGCGCAGCCCATCATTTCGCCGCGCTGGCCGTCGACGACGATGAGGACGAGGTTGCGGCGGGAGGGTTGGAGGAGGGGGGCGGCGGCGGTGGCCAGGAATTGGCGGCGGGAGAGAGACATGGGTTTTCAAGCTACCAAATGTTTGGTCAGCAGGAGAACTGGCGGAGGTGATGGTCGACGTGGAGGTAGCCCCAACGCTGCCATTGAGCTTGGGTAAGGGGGCCGAAGATGGGGTGGGCGCGGCCGTCCATGTCGTGGTTGGCGAAGCGGTGGAAGGCGTCGAGGAGGCGGGCTTTGTCCTGCTGGAAATCGGTGGGCGGCGTGCCGCGCCGTTCCTGGTCGACTTCGGGGCGGGTGGGCACGCCCTTGGGCCAGGGGAAAGGCAGATAGAGGGCGCCCCATTTCATGACGGTGCGGCCCAGGAGGGAAGAGGCGGGTTGGATCGGGCGGTCGCCGGTGACGCTGAGGAAGGAATCGGTGAGATGGCAGAGCATGCCGTGAACGGTCATGCGGCCCCATTGGCGGGGGCTGCCGGGTTGGACGGCGGCGATGCGGACGAGGAGTTGGTCACGGAGGGCGGGGTCGGCTAGGGAGGGCATCCAGAAGTCATCATCGCATTGGGGGGCTGGATGTTGTGTTCCGGTCATTCGACAGGATGGCGCCGAGCGGCGGCGTATGCGCTTACCGCTGGTCGTTTCAGGTTTGCCCGATGATTCGTTCCGCGATGTGTTCGGCCAGGGCACTGATGGTCAGAAACGGGTTCGCGCCAATCGATGTGGGAAGGATGGCGCCGTCGGCGACATACAACCCGCGGTGCAGATCGCCATTAGCGCGAAACGCCTGTCCCCATTGGTTGACGACGGCGCTGGTGTAGTCGTCCCCAAGCGGACAGCCTCCGATGGGATGGGCGGTGATCAGCCGCCTCATTTCGAGGAACGACCACAGGGGATTGGCGAGATAGGCGGCGTCAAGCGCCTTCGCATGGAGGCTGAGTTCTTCGTTCAAGCGGTCGTAGATGGGTTGCCGGCCGGCGTCGTCCCACACGACGCGGACCGATTTGTCGAAAACCATCCGGCCACGCGCATCGTCAAAGCCCATCACCAGGTAAAACATCGTGTGATTGAGCGCGCCATCGGGGTCGTAGGCCACGGCCGGGTCCAAATCGCGCCTCATGCGCCCGCGCACCACCGGGTCGGTCCGCTGGTCCTGGGAGAGCGCGGCGAAGGCGCGCCGCGCGGCCGCGACAAATGCGCCGGGAATGGTCAGGTCCTCAATCTGAAACCGGTCCGCCAGCGGCCGGGCCCCGTCATAGTGGATGGCGCTGACAATCGCCGGACCCGGCGGGTACTCCGCCGCCGGCGAGTCGGAATGGTTGCCGAATCCGGTGATTTGCGTGCGAAATTGCCCGTTGTAGGCCAGGCCGAAGAAATCGCCATTGCAGCTAAAACGGGTTCCCAGCGCGGGCGACATGGAAAGACCTCGCGCTTGCGAGCGCATCAGGATCTCGGTGGAGTTGATCGACCCCGCGGCCAGAATCACGTTCCCCGCCCGGAGCGTGAACGGTTCCGCGGTATCGCCCTGCCGGCCGCGGACCCGCCAAAGCCCGGAGGGGTCCTGGTCAATCGTGTCCACCTCGGCTTCGGTGAAGATCTGCGCGCCGGCATTGCGCGCCATGGGCAGATAGTTCATGTAGAGCGTGCTCTTGGAGAGGTGATTGCAGCCGGTGGTGCAGTCGCCGCAGCCCAGACACGGCCGCCGGGGAACGCCGTACTGGTTGGTATCGGTTTCGGTGAAGTTGATGGCAAGGTCGAGGAGGTGCGCTTGCAAACCGAGTTCCTGCGCGCGCCGCTGCATGGCCGCGACTTTCGGAAACCGCGACGCCCGCGGGTCGGGACCGGCGCCCAGGGTCGACCGCGCACGGTCGAAGTAGGTTCTGAGGTATTCCCAGTGGAGCGCGCGCGGCCACTCCGGCTGATCGAATACCTCCGCGCCGGGCGTAGCGGCGACGTTGGCGTTAATCAGCGAAGTGCCCCCCAGCCCGCATCCCTTGATCACCGAGATGTCGTTGTAATTGAGGAGCTCGTATAGACCGAACGGATTCATCGCGCTCCGGAATTCTTCCATCACTCCGTCGACGGTGTCGGGAAACCGGAGATTGCCCGGCCATCGTTCCGAGCCGCGTTCGAGGATGCAAATCGATGGCTTGGGGTTCAATGGCGCGGAGGCCAGACGCGCGGCCGTGATTGCGCCGCCATAGCCGGAGCCGACCACAACAAAGTCGTAGGACGCCCGCCGCTTCTCCCAGGGGGAAGTAAACATACGCTCTCCTTTCAGCAAAGCGCTTAGCCGGCATGAAAAGGTTGGGCGCAGCCGCCAGAGAGGCCGCACCTGAAAAGAGAACCGCCGGACAAGCAGACAATATCCGAAACTATGAATATGACGCCCGGCGATGGGATTATACTGGAATGCAATCACCGTGTGAATCCCCCTGTGTGCTGGTCTGCGCCGTGATGCCTGACGGCCGCTTGTAACCTCATGCGGCGTCATCTATGCTGATCACACGCGGTACCAACTCTCTTTCTGAGGAGCGCACCATGAAGTTCATGTCCACGTGGACCGTTCTACCGGGCACTTTGGCCGAAGCGGTGAGCCGTTTTCTCGCCGGTCAAGGACAGCCGCCCGAAGGCGTCAAACTACTGGGCCGGTGGCACAAGGCCGATTGCAGCGGAGGCTTTGTGCTATTCGAGACCAGCAACCCTTCCGCTTTTTACGAGTCGGCCGCGGTGTGGGCCGATGTCCTGGAGATCCACACGGTCCCGGTACTCGAAGACGGGGAAGCGGGCCCTGTCTTAGCCAGGATCTTCAAGAATTAACTGACTCCACGACGCCCGGTGGGTCTCACCGGGCGTAGCCCCAATCGCCAGTAGCGCCCCAATCAAGCTGACAATGCGAGTGGCCGGTTGCCGACCGTCCCCCTACGCTACGCGCCGTTTTATGCGGAAGTCCACTTCCAAACCAGCATCGGTAAGCATGTTCACCAAAGCATCGAGCGAAAAACGGCTAATCTTGCCGCGGGTCAAATCCGAAATGCGCGGCTGGCTGACGTTCAAACGCTTGGCAGCCTCTGCCTGCGTCAGTCCTTCCTTCTCGATGAACCTGCGCAGCGCCGTCATCATTTGGGACCGCAACCGGAGACTGCGTGCTTCGCCTGGCGAAAAGCCCAGATCCGCAAACACATCTCCGCTGCCCTTGGTGATTGTCATGCCGTCGCTTAACGTCACTTCCTTACCCTCCTCAACTCCAACAAGGCAGCATAGCGCCGCTTGCCCATCTCAATGTCCGCCTTCCGCGTCGTTTGGGTCTTCTTGACGAAGCAGTGGAGCACATAAACGGCTTCCTCAAAGCGGGCGACATAGAAGACGCGAAACTCGTTGTCACCATGAAGCCGGATTTCCATCACACCGGGACCTACATCGGGACCTACATCCGCCATCGGCCGAAAATCTGTAGGAGCCTCCCCACGCTGGACCTGTTCCAACTGGTAGCCAGCATCTGCACGAATATCCGCGGGCGCCGCGCGCAAACGGGCCTGGCTGTCACCTAACCAATCGATTGGTCTCATGCCCGCCACTCTTCAATTATATAAATTTGGATATGCTCTTCAATGCCGATGCTGACCGGAAACAGCAGATGGCGCCCGCCCAAACGAACATGGACTTTGCACAAGGGTGCTCAAAATGCGACTTTCCGCTGCCGTTGTGTCTCCGTCTTCCTGATCTACCGTACTGTAGTATCCTCTAGCAATTCAGACGACGGCAGTCCTCCATCAGATCGTATCGCCCTCTGTTGTATATACTTCCACGTATGGCTATATCCCGCTCCGTCCTCGTTCTCATGTGTGGATGTGTTCTGATTCCGAGCCAGGGTCGCACCGAATTGAGAAATGGGCAGAAAGTGATTCGGACAGTCCCGGCCGGATACGAACACTGGCTCGTGACCGACGACTGCACTATAGCTCGACTACTTGTCATCAACGAGCCTTATCGAAAAGGAGCCGAGCCAGCCATGAAGAAGAGGCCAGAAATGACGTACGAAACAAAATCGGCTGGAGTGATCCAGGAGGTTGATCCGGAAGGCGAGTGCGTCTGGGTGGAAGTCCAGCCGGACGGCCCAGGCGGCTGGTTACACAACTCACTTGTAGAACTCACACCCGCAGAAAAGAAGAAAGAGGCTCAGCGCCAAGCCTCACTGCAGATTAAACAACAGCTAGCCCAAAAGGCGGCAACAGCCAGGCGGGAGGCGATGGAAAGGGTCGATCCGTCAAAGCCTCTTCAACTGCTGGATCACAGCGGAAGCTATGATGAATCGACAACTACAATAGTCGGGCGTGTCCGGAACAACACCGATAGACCTTACAGTTACGCTCAGATCACGTTTAGCTTGTTCGACAACGGCGGCAATCAGGTGGGTACAGCAATCGCGAACATCGCCAATCTTGAGCCGCGAGCCGTCTGGAAATTCAAGGCGATTGGATGGGTCCGAGCAACTCGATTCAAGCTTTCAGGACTGTTCGGACGATGACGCTGTCTCCTCGAGTTGAGAAGACCGAGTTGCTAGACGAATTCCCCTAGGACAAGAAAACCCGGGCGTCTATACTGACAGATGTGACGGATCAAGAGTGGCGATTAAAGCGATTAAAGGCGATCACGCACATTGTCCACGAGTACGCAAACTTCGTCTCCTCCGCTGAAATGGTCATGAGCGGATGCGACATCCAAGGTGCCCCGTTCCGGCCACCCATCAATACGCACGTCAGTCACGCTTTCTACCTTAACTGCCGAAAGCTTGCGGACTTCTTTGAGAGCCGTGGTTCGGACCCCGATGACGTAAAGGCGAGTCATTATGAGGATAACTTCTGCGCCGCGTTGCCGGTCTTGAACGAATGGCGCACACCGATTAACAAGCAACTGGCCCATATTACGTATTCTCGGGACGTCGGTGCGCGAGAGATCGACCGAGAAGCTTGTAAGGCACCCTATAGGGAACTCAAGAAGGCATGGAGTGAGTTCCGCAAGAGTCTCCGTGGAGGCTCCTTCGAAGCAGAGTTCGATGCTCAAGTCGGAGCAAGAAAGTCGGCTGACCCGAACGAAGAGCCATCAGAATTCAGATTCTATGACTTGGACTAGTCGAATTTTGCCCGATGGATACGAGTGTGAGTCCTTCGGTCCATCCGCCCCAGCCCGCCGCTGCTTTCTCAAACTCCTCTCCACCGCCGCAACGGTACCCCTGCTAGCGCAGCCCACCGCCAAACGCCCGAACTTTGTCGTGATCGTCACCGACGACCAAGGCATTGGCGATGTCGGGTGCTATGGACATGCGGAAGTGCGTACGCCACACCTGGACCGCCTGGCGGCTTCGGGGGTTCGCTTCAACCAGTGGTACTCGAACGCGCCCGTTTGCTCGGCGTCGCGGGCGGCGATTCTGACCGGGAAGTATCCGGTGAGGACAGGCGTCCAAGGGGCGCTGCGCTCGGAGCCTACGTTCGACGTTCCCGGCTTGCGCCAGGGCGAGCAGACTCTACCGGGCCTTCTTCGTCAGGCGGGCTACCGCACGGCTGCCATCGGCAAGTGGCATCTCGGCAGCGCCCCGCAGAGCCGCCCGCTCGCGCAGGGCTTCCAGGAGTTCTTCGGCTGGTACTCGGGCTGGCTCGATGCTTACTCCCACCGCTATTACCAACTGGGCGCACCTCCCGGAAAGATCTTCCACGACCTGTGGCGCAACGAGGCTGAGGTCTTCGAAGAGCCTGCGTATATGACGGAGTTATTGGGCCGTGAGGCGCAGGCCTTTCTGGCGCGCCAGCGCAACCAGCAACCGTTTCTGCTGTATCTCACCTTTGGCGCTCCTCATTATTCGATGATGGCTCCACAGCGCTACCTGGATCGCTTTCCCGCCACGATGCACCGCGACCGCCGCACGCACCTGGCGATGGTCGCCGCCGTCGATGACGTCGTCGGTTCGCTGCTTGGTCAATTGAAATCGCAAGGCCTGGACGAGAACACGGTGGTCTTCTTCCAGGCGGACAATGGGGCCACGCGCGAAGAGCGCGCCTCCAGCGACGGGCGTCCGAACACGGGCGGCAGCAACGGCCGGTATCGCGGTTACAAGCTTGGGCTGTTTGACGGCGGGATGCACGTACCCGCGATCCTGCGTGCACCCGGCATTGCCGGCGGCCAAGTCTCCGAACGCCCCATGATGTCGATGGACCTCCTGCCCACGTTCCTTGCCATGGCCGGCGCCCCGGCAGCGCCGGCCGCCGTGGATGGCCAGAACCTGCTTCCGGTGCTTCGCGGCGAAGGCTCGCCGCACGAAGCACTGTTCTGGAACCACAACCAGCAGCGGGCCATCCGCGCCGGCGATTGGAAGCTCATCCTCAATCCGCCCAACTTCCCCGGCGAGCCTGTCGATGCCAAGGTCTGGCTCTCGAACCTCGAAGCCGACCCTTCGGAGAAAACCAATCTCGCCGCCACCGAACCTGCCCGCGTTCGCGAACTCACCGAACGCATCCGCGCCTGGGAGCGGGACACCGGCCTCAGCCGCGAGTAGTGGCCCCTTAGAACGCGTACCGCAAGACGAACTGCATGATGCGCGGCGCGCGCGTCGACGAGATCACGCCAAACAGCGCCCATGCGAGGGGAGCGGTCAGGAACAAACAGAGAGCGGTGATCAGCCGCGCAGTGGCCATAAATCGAACGGTACAACAACGGTCGGCAACTTGCCAACCCTCAGCGCCCCGCGGAGTTTTCCTGTGCCTTCTCCCTTCGCGCCAACAATTCCGTCAGCACCCGGACGAACTCGTCGAAGCGGTACGGCTTCGTAATCGCCGCACAGAACCCATGCTCCTGGAAGTTCGAGATGATCGGATCGGTGGAATAGCCGCTAGAGACTATCAATTGCGCGTTCCGGTCCAGTTTCAGTAATTCCTTAGCGGTGGCCTTGCCGCCCATCCCGCCGGGAACCGTCAGGTCGAGGACCACCGCGTCGTAACACTTCCCTTGCTCGAGAGCCAAACGGTAGAGGGAAACGGCATCCTCGCCGGTACCGACGGTGTCCACGTCGTAGCCGAGATCGCAAATGATCTCTTCCACAAGCATTCGGATAGGCACTTCGTCATCCAACACCAGGATCCGAGCCTTGCCCGCCTGTTCCCGCGGAGCCGGAAGCGGTGCGAAAGCAGTTTCGGCGGAGACCGCTTGCGCGGCAGGGAGATAAACGCTGAAGGCTGTGCCTTTCCCTACCGTCGAACTCACTGAGATATGGCCGCCATGACGCTTCACAATCGAATGCACGGAAGCCAGTCCGAGGCCTGATCCTGAATGCTTCGTTGTGAAGTAGGGATCAAAGATCTTGTCCAGATTCTCAGCGGGAATTCCGCAGCCTTCATCGATGAACGAGACCTTGACATACGCGCCAGGGGGCAGCGACAAGTCGTTGCCGAGCCGGAGGATCACATTCTGAGCCTCGACGTGAACGGTCCCGCCGGTTGGCATCGCCTGGACGGCATTCAGCAGGATGTTGCTGAAGACCTGGGCCATTTGTCCGCCGTCGGCTTCGATCGGATGAATCTCGGGTGCGATGTTCCATTGCCACCGCGTGGTGCTTCCGCAGGCGACCATGCTGAGACTCTCTTCCAGGACCTTGCGCGGGCTC
>JAEUQD010000334.1 GCA_016789925.1 Bryobacterales bacterium
ACTGCGGTTCTGCAAGCCGGACTCGAAGGTGCCGCCGAGTTGAGGCACGGGGAACCAGGAGTTGAGGCGGAAGCGCGTGCCTCCTGAGACCGCCACTCGGCCCTGAGTAGTTTGCTGGTGCAAGAACTGAGCGACCTGGAATTCCGGGTGCAATTCGCGCGGACTGGGGCGTAGCAGGATCCAGGTGTGCGCGACGTAATCGTAGGCTTGGAAGGATCCATAAGCGGCGACGGCGACGATGAGGGCGACGGCGGCATCGCGCATCCACGGGCGGTGTTGGGCCGAGAGTTGGCGAGCGATTTCCGCGACGAGCACGAAGAAGAAGAACTCCCCTTCAAGAACATAGCGGCGCGATTCCGGGATCGTGTCGATCTGGAACCAGTAGTGAGCGGCCGTGACGAAGAAGAATCCTGCAAAGGAGAGTGCCGCAAAGCAGAGGAAGTGTTGTTTGGGGAATCGCAGGAAAGCGAGGCGGAGGATGACGGGGAGGATCAACAGCGCGGCGAGCAGCAGGTATTGGGTGGTTTGCACGCGATAGCCGAAGGCATCAGCCGGCCAGTTGAACATCGTGGTGCGCACGAACGTGGGCGTGAGCCAGAAGCAAGCCAACAGGTAGGCGAGAGCGGCAGCAAAGAGAATGCGGCGTCCGAGGAAGCCGGTGAGCGGTCCTGTGCCCGCGCCGGCCAACAACAGCATGAGCACACACCACGCCAGGCCGAGCGCGGCCACCCAATTGATTAGGGTCACCGCAGCGAGAAGAATCGCGGCCAGGAAGAGTGACGGGAACGTACGGCTAACCGCAACACGCCAGCAGGCGATCAAGGCCAGCGGCAGCAGTGCGAGACCGGCATTGTGCGGGCCTTCGCCATATTTGATGAGGGTCTGAATTCGCCAGGGTACATAGGTGATTCCCTGGTCGTGCCAGATGGCGCGATAGACGGCGAACGAAGGAGAGATGAAGGTGTAGCCGAGTGCAGCGATCGCTGCCCAGACGCGGCTGCCGGTGAAATACAGAATAAAGAAGAACAACGTCACCGGCGGAAGGCAGGCAAAGGTCACTGTGACCAGACGGTAGACGTGCTCCGGCTTCAGAAACGGCAGCAGATGGATGGCAGCCGCACTCAGGTAAGGGATGCCGGGCAGGTACCACAAGTGCGCGGGCATACCGCCGTATTGAAGGGGATTCCAGCCGAAGGGATTCGGGTTGTTGGCGAAAAATAGCGCCATCGAAGCGTAGCCGCCCTCGATGGAGTCGCGGTACTTGGATTCGCCGGGGAGGAACAGCGCGGCGTTGAGCGCGACGTTCAACAGGAAGATGGCCAGCGGCCAGACGAGTTGCTTCATCGGCGTTTGCGGCGGAGCAAGGCAACCACGTAGATGCCGAGGGTACCGAGGGTGACGCCCTGGCCGACACGATTCTCAAAGGGCGTGGTGAATTCGAGGATGATGTCGTGGTTGCCGGGACCGGGATCCAGACGCATAAACTGCATCGGGTCAGCGGTGACCGGAACGGGTGTTTCGCCGCTGCGGGCCTGCCAGGAGGGATCGAACGATTCCTGGACAATCAGCGCCTGGCCGGGATCGAGAGACGCACGGAGGCGAATGCGGCCGGGGGCTTCACGCTGGAAGTCGACCAGGGATTGGGGTCCCTTTTCCATCGCATCGGCGTAGGCGAACACTTGCTGCATTTGCGGTGTGCCGTTGCGTGGAAGAACAATGGCATCGACAGTTTTCGCATCGACGACACGCGCCAGGTGGCGCAGGCGGCGAGGGACCTGGAAGATGCGGTTCCCCTGGCCATCGTCATAGATGATGGGGATCTGGTTGTCGTAGGCGTGAGGTTCGCGGAAGTCCTTGTATATCTCCTGAGAGTTCTTGTCATGGACCACAAACGCGTCGGTCCCGACGGCCTGGAGCCAGGCAATGGCGTCGCGGGCGGGTACGGGCCAAACGGCCGCGTAGTAGCCATTGAGTGGAATGAGGTTGAGCGTACCCTGCTCCGAGCCACCGCCCGTCTGCGGCAGGTCGAACCAGGCGTTGTACCAGAACCGAAGCGATCCGGTGGCGAGCACACGCTGGCCGGGCAGGTTGTCGTGAATCCACTGAGTGAGTTTGTACTCGACGCGGTTCTGATATTGGTCCGGCGGGGGGATGTGCTCCCAGGAATGGCTTAGCCAGCCTTTGACGGGATAGAAGGCAGTCAAAATTGCAAGGACAACCGCGACCTTGCCGGCCAAGCCCCGCCGCGCCAGGGCTGCCAGCATCATCGCCGCCGCGAGCAGAATACAGAAGTCGAGTTCGGGAACGAGGCGCTGCGGTTCGCCCAGCACGCGGAAGTTGAACTGCGCATTCCCGACCACACTGAGGCCGAAGATAGCGAGGCTGCCCCAAACGAACGCAGGCCAGGCATGATCGCGGTTGCGCACAAAGCGCCAGGAGAACGCGGCGAAAATCAGGAGCAATGCTCCCAGCAGCCAAGCCGACCACTGATTGCCGGGTTCCGAAACCAGCCGCATATTGCGGAGGGTGACGCGCACGAAGGAAGGCACCAGCCAGAGGGCCGTCCATCCGTAAGCCAGGGCTGCGAGTACCAGGGCGCGGGCGAACACGCGCCAGTCTCGCCCTTCGCCAAGGAAGACGCTCCAGACGAGCACGGGAAAGAACATCGCGAGCGCGGTTGCGCCATAGAAATTGTTGGAAACCGCCAGGGCGGTAAAAGCCGCACTGACAAGCAGCCACCCGTTTCGGCCACGCCGCAGGCCAATCCAAGCGGCGGCGAAGGCGAACGGGAGCAGAGAGAACGAAGTGATGTGTGGACCTTCGCCGTAGCGTGTTAATACACCGAGGCGGATGGGCATGAACCGCTCTCCCGCATAGTCGGCGAGGAAGTGGGGGAGAAGAAGAAAGGAGGGAGAAAGAGTAGTTGTCGTGAGCGCCGCGAAGAACGACCATCCACGCCGCTGCCACGCGGTGCGGGCGAAGAGGTAGACGCCGGCGATGCCGAGGCAATAGAAGAAGGCTGTGTAGAGGTGATACGAACGGGCGGTACTGACGTTGAGCGCCAGCGAGAGTAGAGCCGTGCCGTAGCGTAGGGCGGGGGGATAGATATAGTCGAAGCGCGTGCCGCAGTACCAGTTGGGTTGCCAGCCGGGGTGAGGCAGGTTCTCGCGGAGGAAGCGCGCGTCGGAAATGAAAGTGGACTGAATCGACGCCCAGTTGTTGTCGTAGTCAACAAGGAACATGGGCCAGATGAGATAGGCCGTGAGAGCAAAGAGAAGCGCCGAATCGAAAATCCAGGTCCAGCGCTTGGTCATGTCTTCTTGGGCGCCGGTGCGCTCAGGTAACGGCGCTGGAGCGATTCGAACTGGCGGTTGCGCCAGAGACGCGAGCGATGGAGCACATACTTCATGAGCAGCGTGAGGATGGAGAGTCCGTAAATGGAGCTTTGGACGAAAGAGGCTGAAGAGGCTTGCGGAAAGTAGCGGGTGGGCACGGGCACTTCCGCCACGCGCGCGTGCACTTCCATAAATTGCGCCATAATCTCCTGGTCGAAGATGAAATTGTCGGAATTCATCTCGATGTTGACGGCTTCCAGGATCTCGCGGCGGTAAGCGCGGTAGCCGGTGTGATATTCGGCGAGGTTCAGACCGAAGGTCTTGTTTTCACACCAGGTGAGGAAGCGGTTGGAGATGTACTTCCACCAGGGCATCCCCTGGCGCATCGGATCGCCGCCCAGGAGCCGGGAGCCGAGCACCACATCGGCTTCACCCCGTTCGAGCGGTGCAATGACTTGCGGCAGGAGAGAGGGGTCGTACTGGTAGTCCGGGTGGACCATGACGATGATGTCCGCGCCGGCGCGCAGCGCTTCGCGATAGCAGGTCTTCTGGTTGGCGCCGTAGCCATAGTTGCGGTTATGAACAAACAGTTCGAGGCCCAATTCGCGGGCAATCCGAATGGTTTCATCGGAGGACCCGTCATCGACGAGAATCACGAGGTCCACAACATCGTGCGGCAACTCCGTGTAGGTCATGCGCAGCGTTTTCGCGGCATTGTAGGCCGGCATGACAACGACGACTTTATGATCGGACATAGGGTTTTGCTACAACCACGAACTGGTAAGCAAACAACTGCTTGCGCAACCGGGCCAACAGATAGGATAACCGTTCGGCGGCGCGAACCAGCAGGGAGTCCTGCGAGCCCGGAAAGCGGAGCCCGAACGGAATTCCGGTGGGGTGTATTTGATCCCATTGGTAGCCGTTGCCGGCAAAGAGCTGCCGCCAACCGTCGAACGTATAGAAGCGGACGTGTGTGCGGTCAAAGAGACCCTTATCTTCCTGGGGGAAGCGGCCTGCCAGGACGGTGAGCCGGAAGTAGATGTTGCCGGAGTTGGGCAGCGAAGCAATGAGAACGCCGCCGGGCGCCAGGCAGGCGCGCAGTTGCGTCAGCAAGCGTTCGGGGTGGCGCAGGTGTTCCAGAACGTCGGCACAGATGATGTAGTCGAACGTACCGTCTAAGTCAGGAAGCCCGGATTCCAGGTCGGCCGGAACCAGGTGAACGTTGGCGGGGAAGTCATGATTGAAGCCGCCGGGTTGTTCGACCCCGGTTACGTTGTAGCCGCGGCTGGCAAGGATGGCGGCGAGATATCCGTTGCCGCAGCCAGCGTCGAGCACTCGCTTGGTGTGAGTCACCTCCGGGAACAGGCTGAGCACGATTGCGTGGGAAGAATAGGGCGACGACTTGAACGAGTAATGGCTCAATGCTTGAGGATAAACGATTGACTTGGGCGGCGGCCCTTCGCTACGCTGGTAGTTTCCGGTAGAGGCGCGGCGGTCAAGAGTAGTTGGTTGTGCAGTTCCGGTTCGCCCCGGACAACTAACGAAAGGGACCGAAGAAAGTTCCGCCGAAACGGACGTCAGCGGCGATGTTGATGTCTGTTGGTGAGTTCGGATTAACAGGCCGGCCACTGTCATCGCACGAATTTGCGGTGGAGCGCTACTGGAGGCGATGCCCTCCTTTTGCGTCCTCCCATCCTCACGCCGGGTATAGAGAGTAAAGCCATGACTGTTTTTGAACTGACCCGGCGGCTGATCGACATTGAATCGATTACCCCCAACGAACACGACGTAGCCGAATACCTCTTCCACTATCTGTCGGAACTGGCGGCAACCACTGGCGGCCACGTGGAGCGAATGCCCGTGGAGGAACGCCGCTTTAACGTACTAGCCATCTGGGGAGAACCGCGTGTCACGCTGTCGACCCACCTGGACACGGTGCCCCCGTTCATTCCTTCGCGGGAAGACAGCGACTTTGTGTGGGGGCGCGGCGCCTGCGACGTCAAAGGCATCATCGCGTCAATGATTTTCGCCGTCCGGCAGTTGCTGCGGGATGGCGTCGGGAACATCGCTCTCTTGTTCGTGGTGGGCGAGGAGCGCAATTCGGCGGGCGCCTATGAGGCCTCGAAACACCCGCGTGGATCCAAGTTTCTGATCAACGGCGAGCCCACTTCGAATAAGCTGGCGTTGGGCAGCAAGGGCGCATTGCGCTACGAGATCACGGCGACGGGCCGGATGTCGCATTCGGCCTATCCGGAACTGGGCGAATCGGCGATCGAGAAACTGCTGGACGTGCTGGAAGCACTTCGCCGGATTACGTTGCCGGTGGATGCGGTGCTGGGCGAAAGCACGTTGAACATCGGCACGCTGACCGGAGGCCGCGCGCCGAACGTGGTGCCCGATTTCGCGAAGGCGGAAGTGATGATCCGGTTGGTGAACGATCCAACGTCCACCAAAGAAGCTGTGCAGAAGGCCGCGGCCGGCAGAGCGGAGGCCAAGGAAGTGCTCTGCATTCCGGCGGTGCTGCTGGAGTCGGTGCCCGGTGTGGAGACCACCATCGTGAAGTACACCACCGATATTCCGGCATTCGGCGGCGCGTGGGGCAAGCCGCTGCTGATCGGTCCGGGCACGATCCACGTGGCGCACACGTCCGAGGAACGGGTTCCCAAGAAGGAACTGGTGGAAGCCATCGGGCTGTACCAGCATCTTGTGAAGAGTCTGCTCTCTTAAGAGTTTTTCAGAGGTAATTATGCAACAAAGGATGGAAGTAGGCGTTTTGGGCGCCACCGGGATGGTGGGCCAACATTTCGTGAAGTTTCTGAATGGCCACCCCTGGTTCGACCTGAAGTGGGTGGGAGCCAGTGACCGGTCGGCGGGCAAGAAGTACAACGAGGCGACTGCGTGGCGCCTGGATGGCGCGATGCCAACGACGGTTGCGGGCTTGACGGTAGAAGAGTGCAAGCCGGGCAATGCACCGAAGCTGGTGTTCTCGGCGATGGATGCGTCGGTGGCGACCGGGATCGAGCGGGCGTTCGCCGAAGCGGGCCACATTGTCGTTTCCAATTCACGCAACCACCGGATGGAACCGGATGTGCCGTTGCTGGTGCCGGAAGTGAATCCGGACCATTTGAAGTCGGTGCTTGTGCAGCGGAAGAATCGCGGCTGGAAAGGGCAGATTGTCACCAACCCCAACTGCTCGACGATCGTGCTGACACTGGCCCTGGGTGCGCTGAAGCCGTTCGGCATCACGCGCACGGTGGTCACGACGATGCAAGCCATCTCGGGCGCGGGCTATCCGGGCGTGGCGTCGATGGATGTCAACGCCAACGTGATTCCCTACATCGGCAAGGAAGAAGAGAAGATGGAATCCGAAACGCAGAAAATACTCGGCGAGTAC
>JAEUQD010000362.1 GCA_016789925.1 Bryobacterales bacterium
GACGGCCTCGGCTTTGCCAGCGGCTTCCGCACGCTTGGCCACCTGCCAGATTTTGTGCATGGGTCCGCGGTAGGTTTGCGAGTTTTCGGCGGGGATGATGAGGGGCAGCTTGGCATACTTCATCACGGGCTGGAGCGAGCCGCCGAGGATGCGGACCATCAAGCGGGCGGCATGCTGCCCGGTTTCGAACATGTCGATGTGGGGATAGGTCTTGTAGCCAACGATGGCGGAGGAAAGCTCGACCATGCGCCGGGTGATGTTGGCGTGGAGGTCGAGGGTAAGGACGATGGGCTTGTCCGGGCCCAGGACACGGCGCGCAATGGAAAGGAAATGTCCTTCCACATCGTCTTCGCCGACGGCGGTCTGTGCGCCGTGCATGGCCAAGAGGAGACCATCCACTTCAGTAGCGGAAAGGTGTTGTTCGAAGTTTTCGGAGAGCTTTTCGAAGTCTGGTCTGAGGAGGCGGTTGGCGGTGATGGCCCAGGCGGCGCAGACGGGCGCGACATCGATCTTCTCGGACTCGAGCACGCTGATGAAGCCGCCCATTTCGGTGAGCTTACCCTGATGGCGGGCCAGAGCATCGTGCCCGTAGACGGGCGAGAAATCCTCGTAGGTTGTGTAGACGGGAGAGAACGTATTGCTCTCCTGGAGTATGGAAGCGATGGC
Organism: Bryobacterales bacterium; assembly: GCA_016789925.1. Lineage (GTDB taxonomy): Bacteria > Acidobacteriota > Terriglobia > Bryobacterales > Bryobacteraceae > JADLDI01. The sequence continues at coordinate 667 of JAEUQD010000362.1, forward strand.
GATGTTCATAATGACCCGCGATCAGCGATCATACCGCAAGAAAAAAGCCCGGGGTCCTCCGAGTACCCCGGGCGAAACGCGTGCCACTGTCTGGTTTAGAGAGAGGCACGTGGAATTCCTTTCTCAACTGCTTGAAAACAGGTGGGGCTGGGGTGGGTTTTCTATCCTTTTTGTACAGAGGCTCTATCCGTCCGGATAGAATCCCGTAATCCCATTCGTGTCACGAGGCGGTGTAGATAGTTGGGATGGAGGGCGAGGGCGCGCGCAGCCTCGCTGATGTTGCCGTTCGCCTTCTGGATGGCCTCGCGAATCTGACGCTTTTTCGAATCGCGGACCGCTTCATGAAAGACCGGCAGGTGCGACCCGGAGTCGGATTCCAGGAGGTCTTCGGGCAGATCCTCCACTTCGATCCATTCGCTGGAACCCAAAACCACGGCGCGTTCGATGGCATTGTGGAGCTCACGGACATTGCCGGGCCAGTCGTGCTGCATGAGCACTTCGCGGGCGGCCGGACTCACGCCCACCACGCGGCGCTTACACAACACGGTGGCGCGTTGGAGGAAGTGCGTCACCAGCACCGGGATGTCTTCGCGGCGTTCGCGCAGCGGCGGCATCGCAATCGACACGACGTTTAAGCGATAGAAAAGATCCTCGCGGAACCGGCCGGCTTTGATCTCTTCCTTCAGATCGCGGTTGGTTGCCGCGATGAAGCGGACGTCGGCCTTCAGGGTCCGGCTGCCGCCGACGCGTTCGTACTCGCGCTCCTGCAACAGCCGGAGAAGTTTTGCCTGGAGGGGGGCCTCGATCTCTCCCACTTCGTCGAGGAAGAGCGTTCCGCCTTCGGCCATCTCGACGCGGCCTTTCCGCTGGAGGACAGCTCCCGTGAATGCGCCCTTCTCATGGCCGAACATTTCGCTCTCCATGAGGGTGTCTTTCAGCGCCGCACAGTTGACGGCAACAAACGGACGGCTAACGCGCGGGCTGGTCCGGTGAATGGCGCGGGCTGCCAGTTCCTTGCCTGTGCCGTTCTCACCGGTGAGGAGAATCGTGGCTTGGGTGGGCGCGGCTTTGCGAATCAACTCATGGACTCGGTCCATCGCCACCGAGTCGCCGACAAACTCCATTTCCAGACCGCCTTCGGAACGCGATCGGCGGAGGTCGCGCTCGAGTTGCTCGATGCGCCAGAGGCTGTCGACAGGTCCGGCAACCAGGGCGGCCATCGCCACTGCGAGGTCGAGATGATCGTTGGTGAGCGTATCGGCGGACCGGATGACGAGGGCACCATAGCTTCGGGAACCGATTCGCAGGGGCACGCGAATGGTCCACATGGAGTTACCACCGAGATTGTCTTCGGCCAGTAGGGCGGAGTCGCCGCCTTCGCCGGTGGTGATCTCGACCTTGTCGGCGGGCATCAACTCCTTCACCTGCGCATCCAGGACGGCTTGGATCTCCCGCAGCGCGCCCACTCC
>JAEUQD010000368.1 GCA_016789925.1 Bryobacterales bacterium
AGTCGCGGTGACGGCGCCGCCGCTGGACAGCGACCAAACGAAGTGCTCACCACCGGTGATCGACGGCGACGGGTAGGACAAGCAGACTTTGCTGTTGCCAACCGTACCGTAGAAGTTCACGGTGCAAGCGCCGGTCTGGAGGGCGGTGCCGAACGGATCCTTCGAGGTGTTCGCGATGGCGAGGCCCGTATCAAACCCAGCCTGGTTGGTCACGAACGGGAACAGGATGTTCGTGCGGCAGGAGTTGATGGTGAGCATCGTCCGGTTAGCAGCCGTGTCCACGAAGCGAGGCAGCGGAGCCGACGTGGAAGCGCCGGAAACCGTGCTGATCGGGGCCAGGTTGCCATTGGCAGTCGAGGTGCCGAGGGCCGGCAGGTTCGAGCTGGTGTTGGACACATAAGCGATCACCACGCGAACGTTTACACGCTCGATAGCGGTCGTGTCGGTGTCGATGATTTCGTACACAGCCTGGCCGGTACCACCCACGATCGAAACCTGGGCGATTTCCGCACCGAGCAGAGCCGGCGTCGCGCCACCCGGGGTCGGGCTGAACGGACCAGCGCCATTCGGGTCGGTCGTCACGAGGCGGGCAGTACCCGTCCGGACGTTGTTGGCCTGCGGGCTGACGATCTGCGGAGTGGTCTCAACCCACACCTGGATACCATTCTGGACGTTGGCGAACCGGGCGATCAGGCGGGTGCCATGGTCGGCCAGGCCGAGCGTACCGGAGGTGGTGCCGGCGATGAGCGAGGAGTTCTGCTGAGACGCATTGGCGACCAGCTGGCTGGGCCAACGAGTTGCATTGGTGGTAACGCGGTGGAAACCGGTTTCCGACTGGTAGATCACGCCCAAGGTGTCCTGAGGAATATCCGGAACCGGAGCGATCGAGCCAGTGATGGCCGGGGAGGGCTGTTTGGTCGTGCGGCGGCGGAACACCGTCGGGAACAGTTCCTGGTAGCGGAGCGTGAAGGCGACGTTGTCGCACTTGGTGCCCTGTACGGTCAGGTTGTTCGTCGAAGCTTCCGCAAAGCTCTTGTTGCCGCTTTCGCACTGCAGGCAGGTGACGGCGTCAACCACCGAGAACGTCAGCGAGTTCTGGGCAATAGCAACGGTCGGGGCCGGGTTGGTGATCGGGAGCGCGATCGGGTTGATAACGCCCGAAGCGGAGGTCGAGATCACGAGGCTGACCGAGGCCTGCGAACCAGAGGGAACACCAAGCTGGCTGGCATTCACGCGCACGTTGGTGATGCGGAGAATACGAGTGGTCTGGGTGCCCGGAGGATCGAAGGGAACGCCCTGCCAGATCAGCGAGTTCGCCGAAGCTTGACGGGCCTGGTAGGTGTTGCCACGGTAAGAGGTGCAAGCCGCGAGGTTACCTGCGGAGTTATAGCACCAGCCGTTGACTGGGGTGTCCGGATCATAGGTGCCGATGCCGTTGCCGGTGCCGAGATGCGCACCGCAAACACCGGACACGACCACCTGGTTACCGGGCTGGTTGGTCGGGATGCTGTTCGGATAGGCCGAAGAACCGCAGATCGTCTGATCGGCTGGGGTCGGCTCGTCCACGAAAAGCAGGGCTTCCGTGAAGTTGTTCAACGTCCCAGACGACAAAATGCGGCTGGTGATGTTGATCGACGGCGACGTGAAGACCTGGATGTTAACCTGGGGGAGGTTCTGGTTATAGGGCGTGGGCGTACCGCCCGAGCAAATGATCAGAACGTCACCAGTGAGTTCCGCCACGCCTTCCGCGCGAATGGAGGGCGTACCGGCCGCTTGCGCCACACAACTGGGCGGCGTCAGCGGATTGACAATAACTACCTGGGCGGAAGCCAGACCTGCCGTGATGGTCAGGAGGGCCGACGCCAGGAAGAATTTGCGAAAATCAAGCATTTCCTTCTCCTTGTGCAATTTCGGAATTGGAATTGTGGAAAGTCTCTATCAACCTGAGCCTCAAAATCCCGCTCGAACAAAAGGTTTTAAGACCCGGCGACAAACTCCGAGGAATGATCGGCAGCTGGTCAGCATGCTCGTCTTTCTCCCTGGCTTGTCGTCCGTTTGTATTCTGCACCAATTCATTCTTTGTTTTGTTTCTTATACTTCGCTGTTTGTGCTCTCGGGATTCATTCGAAGATGAATGCCTTATGATTCGTACCTAACGGCACGTCGTCACATTACTTGTAGCACCGACTACCAGGCGTGTCAAGGATTATGTGTTGGTAATACAACCAGATACATCTTTCCTGGCGGCACAACCTGATCGCCTGGAGACAGCACTTCAGCTAGAAATTAAATCATATCGATGCGAGGCTAGTCAATAGCTTAGCCCCGGTTTTCATTGAATGGTCACCAGGACGGGGCCAGAACGGTTTCCCGACTGCTCAATGGAGAGCCGTAGATCGATGCCCGGCGGCAGGAATGCCGGGATCCGCAGATTCAGTTGGTTCAGACCTGTCAGACCAGGCGCCGCGCCCGCGTAGAGTACTTCAACAGGCGTATCTTCTATCCATGCCGAGACTGGCGCGTTCGCCACGCTGAATTCGCCTTGTGGGACAAGTTGGCCGAGGCCCGTGCCATAGACCATGATCGCCTCGCCTCGCCGTGCGGCTGCCGTAGGCTCGTTGCGCAAGCCATTCTCATTGAGGATGGCGCCGCGGCCCGCCGCCAACGAGAACAGGGCCGGAGCCACCAGCCCCACGGTCACCAATTGCTCTTGAGCGCCATAGGGGGATTCGAGGCGGAGTGGGTAGACTCCTGGAGCCAAATCGGCCGGTAACACCAGATTGGCCTGGAAGGAGGTGGCGAAGACGACCTCCGCCGCCCGTCCGCCCACCTGGACCGATGGATTGCGACCCGGCGCACCCAGCCCTTGCCCGAACACCGTGACCAGTGCTCCCGGTGCGAGTTGCGGGGAGAAGCTGGCCGCGTTCAAAACCCCCGATGCGGCGAACGCGAGCCGTTGGGGTGTCGCCACCCACACCGTGTCAGGCCGCTGGATACGCAACGCCCCCGATGGCCGGGGCAATGCGGAACGGGCGGACACGGTTCCTAAGGAATAAAGGATGGTAGCGGCCGGTGAATTCCCTTGCAGGTCCACCTGGTAGGCGGGCTGGCGACCGTCGCAGTAACGGAACTGAATACTCCCCGAGGCCGGTTGCGCTCCGCCCAAAGGCGTAGCCGGCCAAGCCACCCCGAATCCACAGGCGCCCGCTCCGGAACTGACCTCCGCGGTTCCACCTTCCGTCGAAACCAGCAGAAAGCCCAGCGTCGAGGCCGCGCGCGGAGCCAGTTGCAGGGCGGCCACCAATCGGACGCCGGCGGGCGTTCCGGACAGGTAATCCTGCAACGCCGTCCGCTGGAGCGTCGCGACAGGATCATGAACCAGAATGGAGCCCCCGGAGTTCACGCCGATCGCGACCACGAAGTGGGAACCTCCGCCGCTCTCCAACGCGACCAGAACCGGGGCGCCCTGGCCCAACATGTCCCGAATCGCCTCCATCGTCAACTCCACCGGAGCCGGTTCCAGATTCCCCCCCGTGAACGCGTCCAGCCGCCAAAGATTCGGTCCTCCGGCCAGCCACGCGTCACAAATGCGGTTACCGTCGGGATCGAACTGGCAAAAATCAGTCAGAAACTGTCTGAGGACGGAAGGGTCGGCCAAGCCGTTGGGCGTACCGGCAACCGCGGAGTTCTGCAGGTAACGGACGATTGCAGCCGAGGAAGCCAGCAGGGCATCGCCGGTTTGCGTCGTCAGGAACCGGGGGAAATTCACCAGCGAGCCGGCCTGACTGCGCGCGGAGAACGTCACCACGCGGCCGCCCGATTCCGCGGTTGCCAGTGCCGGAACCTCCGACGTCGGGAGCCTGACAAATGCCTGGGCTTCTCCCCGTTCATCCGTGGACGTCGAGGCTAGTTCGATTTGGGCGCCCGGCGAGGCATTGAACCGGACGGGCAGGCCGGGCAGCGGTGTGCCCGCTTCATCGCGTACGACGATCCGGAATGGCTGTCGAAGCCGCGTCCCCGGAAGTCCGGTTTGGAGATCGCCGCTCAGCTTGGTGATCGTAGCCAGCGTCTCCGATCTCGATTGAATGACGTACGACCCGACCGCCAGCGCGGTTCCGTTCACATCGGCGGCGCGCAAGTTCACCAGGCCCGCCGCCGCATCCGCGGGCACAAACAACTCCCAGGCGAACGCGCCGGTCTGGGTTTTCACCAGGATGTCGGGCTGGTTGCCCACGGTAATGCGGAGCGTCGCACCCGTGTCAAAGCCGCCGGCCGCAATCCTCAAACGCGCCCCGGGCGCGACCGTTCCCGGCGTCGCGCCGATCTGTGGACGGCGGTCCCGCTCTTCCGCCCGCGCCTCCGCTTCTCCCGCGGCGAAGTCGATGGCGCCGCCTTCGAATTCCTGGCGGCGGCGGCCCGAAGCAGCAAACTCGTCGGAAGACGGCATCCCCAACCGGCCCGCCGGGCCATTCAGGGAGCGATACTTCGCCAGGATCGGACCCGCTACCAGGAATGCCCGGTTGTTCAGCGGCCCCGTGCGATAGGCATAATAAGCCGCGTTCGTGAATAGCTGCGCCACACCCAGATTCGCCGTGAACGACAGGACTGTCTCCGCCCCTCCGGCCGGTAATCCCGCGGGCCCCGACTCGTAGCCTTGCGCGGCCCACCGTGTCAGCACGGGTGCTGTCACCAGTTGCGGAGGATTACCGGCCAGCGCCCCCGACTCGAACAATTGCCGCCCGGCGCCGGTCGCGTCGGCCACAGGGTAACCGAGGCTTCCCGCTGGCCCGCCCAGTTCCAGATAGCGCGTCAGGACAACGCCGGTCACCAGAAACGCGCTGCCCATCGTGTCCGGTTTGGCCAGCAGATAACGGACCGGTGAACTCGTATCCGCCGGCTGCAACTCCTGCACATACCCGCTGCCCACACGCCTCACGGGACCCGGCGCAGGCACGCGAACGCTCAGCCGGTTCCGCGCCACGGCATCCACGAAACTCTGTTGAATGGCTTGCGTCGGCGCACCTTCTCCCACCTGGCAGCAGGGCGCGGTGACAAAGAAAGTGAGTCCCCGGCTCGACCGGCCCTCGCTCACCGCCGTGATGGTGGACGAGCCGCCGCCGACAGCCCGTGCCGTCACCGCCAGTCCCGAGGCTTCCACGGAAAGAGCGCGCGGGTTGGAACTCACCCACGCCACCGCACGCCCTTCCAGGGCCGAGCCATTCGCCGCAAAGAGCCGGGCCGTCAACCGCAGCGTGTCGCCCAGGTTCAACCGTTGG
>JAEUQD010000375.1 GCA_016789925.1 Bryobacterales bacterium
GAATCCGTGGCGCGCTTCTCTCTTACAGCGTTTTTAGAAACGCGATCAACGCCCGCCGGTCCGGCGCGCTCAGCCGCAATCCGTACTCATGGCCCACTACCGCCCGGCCCGGTCCGCCCGCGAGGCGCTTCTCATCGAACCACTCCTCCAGCGTCGCAACGGAGCCGTTGTGCTCAAACGGCCCGCGGTACCACACGCCTTTGAGGGAGGGCACGCGGTAGTAACCCGTCCCGCGCCGGGTAGTCAGAGCCAATGACGGGTCCGTCCCCACCACGACATCCATCACGTCGTACCGCATGCGGTGTTCGGCGGGCACCCGAAAACCCTTGACCGGCGTCAGCTTGTTGTTCGTGTACAGAGGCGCCGGATGGCAAGCGGGGCAACCTTCCCTGGAGTAGATCGTCTTTCCGCGAAGCGCCTCCCGATTCATCGGATAGGGACTTTTCGGCGCATTTTGCGCGTAGAGAAACAACGCCAGCGCGTAGAGGTCCGCGTCGCTGGACCGCTGCAGCTTGGACGGCGCCGGCAGTTCTCCGGCAGGGCGGAAATCGCCATACGCCGTGATCTCCTCAATGAAGTTGTTGATTGCCGCGTACCGCATCAGGTCGCCGATCGACCGGTGCTGCTGAAGCCCCGTATTGTCCAGGTAGCGCCGCTCGGCGATCCCGATCAGGTCCGGAATCCGCGGCGGATGGAAGATCGACGTGCCCTGCCGGGGCAGCACGCCGTGCGGAATTGTTTCCAGACGCCGCCGCAAGTCGTCCAGCGTCCATGACCGCGCAGGCGCCAGCGGATCGGGCTGGATCCAGGGCGCCCCGAAGAACATCCGCAATTCCGCTTGCGCCGGAGTCGCGCGCTCCTTCTCCGGCATTTTGCCGATCATGTACGCCCACTGCCGCGCAAAGGCGATGGACCCCGGCCCGCCCCAAATCACGTGGCCATCGGCCAGCACGCGCGCATGGCAACTGGCGCAGGAATCGAAGGTCACTTCCACGCGCCCCTTCTCCCGGATCACGTAGCGATAGAAAGGAAGCGTCCCATCCCGCGCACTCCGAGCCCCCGTGTAGGCCCACCACTCCGGGTTGCGGACATCCGCAAATGGATCGTCCACCGCGGTGAACACGTTGGCCGACTCAAACACGTGCCGCCCCGCTCGAATCCAGTCCTCTTTCGTCCGCAACTGGCGGATCTCATACGCCGGCTCCGGCGCCAACCCCTTGAGCCGCGCAAAGTACCCGGCCGGCTCCCGTCCAGGCGCGTAGATCGGATAGGTCTTCCAGACCCGCCGTTCCGGAATCCGGTAGTAGTAGTCCGGCGGAACATGCCGCGCCCGTAAGCCCGACGCCAGCGGCAACTCCAGGTGCTCCATCGCCGCGCCGTCCCAAACCCGCGGTATGTCCGGCCGGAACTGCTGCGGCCACAGCAGCATCGGGAGGAAGACGATGATTCCTGCGATCCGCGCGGGCACCTTCGCAACATACCAGAATCGACCAAAATCTCCCAGCGCTTCGCCGAACACCTGGCGGCCGTTGTGTTTCGGGGACAGACCCCAAGTTTCACGGCAGCGTTCATTTTCCCTCCCTTGCTCCTGGTCGTGAGCTGTAATCTCGCCCATCGTCATCCGGCGCCGCCTGAGTACCAGGCCCTGCTTTGCCGTATAGCCGTGACGCCCGCTCTGGAGGCAGGATGCTGCACCGGAGAAGGCGCCCCGGCACCGGCTTGACCAGCTACCCGCATCGGCGTCGCCGGCGTCGATAATGTCGCCTTGCGCATTGAGCCGGCCGGAATACAACTCCCAGCGGATTCTCGCCAGCCACCGCACAACGGCGCGCGCCCGCGCCACATTGTTGTGGCCATCCAGGGCGCGGAAGCCCTGATGCGCCGGAAGGTAGAAGTTCGAGAAGTACTCGCTCACCATTCGCTGTGTGTTGACAAAGATGCACAGCGAACTGATCGAAGATTTCATCAGTTCGATCCACTGGCGCGGCAGACGGTCCGTCCCGCGATCGTAGAAGGTGGGAATGACATCGCGCTCTAACTGGTCGTAGAGGGCCGCGGCTTCCACCTGGTCCTGATAGTCGGAGTCGCCGTAACTTTCTCCCTTGGCGATAGTCCACCCGATGCGGGGCGCCGGTAGCGCTGGTAGGCTTGCGACTCCGGCGCCAATCGCGCGGTCAGACCCCGTGCTCCAATTGACGACACAAACCCAATCCCTTTCATCACGCGCCAAACGAACCCATTTCAAAAGATACCCATACCCATTTATATCGTTGTGATTCGATACCGGCCATGATCCTCTCCCAAATTTCTGGTGCGCTCCTACCGACAGCGTAACCCAGTCGGTACGAGGCCAGCCGCCTCATCCTATCTTGCCCGAGAGCACTTCGTGATTCTTTAGTCGCATAGATTCGACCAAAGCGGATCGTCACAAGAACCTAGGTCTGATTCATGCCTGTTTCCGGCGACCGCGAGAATGGTGGGCGCGGGCTACGCACCGCCCGTGAGTTCGAACCCCGTGATACTGAGATCGTACGTTCACTGGGGATGATCCGCGCGCGTCAGGACTCGGGAACTTCTTAAGGGTTCAACGCATCCGACCATAGCGGATCGACCAGTGCCAGCGCCGCCGTCCACTCGCGCACCCGGCGTGCGCTTTCGAGCCGCATTGCCGCCTCCTGATGCTGCCCCAATGCGCCATAGACAGGGGCGAGCAATGCGTTCGAGATGTACTCAGGTCGACGAAGGTCCTGCAGTTCCGCCGCGAGCGCCTCCCCTTCCTCGCGCTTCCCTGCCTTCGCCAGCACAGTCGCCAGGCTGGTGACGTTCATGAAACTGGGGCTGATCTCGGCCGCTCGCCGGGCGGCAGGGATGGACTCGTCGTGCTCACCCTCGGCGGCTGCGATTCTCCCCAGCCAGAAATGGACTAGGTGGTAGTCCGGCTCAATTTTCGCCACTTCTTCCAAGGTCGCCCGGGCTTCCGGGTTTCGACCGCTGTAATGCAGCATGACGGCTGTGAGCACTCGCAACATCAAAAGCATGGGTTGCAAACGCACAGCCTTTCGGCACGCTGCGACAGCATCCTCCATCTGTCCGCCTACACAGAAGATGTAACTGGACCAGTAATATGCCCTGGGGTTTTGCGGATCGGACTCGATCGCGCGCCGCAGGCTCTTGATCGCAGCAGCGAAGTTGCCCTCACAACCGGCGGCCACCAGCGCCCGCGCCACCTGCACATCGCTGTTGTCGGGATTGAGCCTCTCGGCCTCAGCCGCGGCCATACGCAACCGGGGTGCGTACTGGTCAGGCCAAATATCCGAAGTCATCGGCATCGCGGAAGCCTGAGCCAGGTCCGCATAAGCGACCGCATCGTCGGGCCGCCGGCGCACTACTCTCCAGAAGTGCTCGCAGGCGGCGGCCGTAGAATCGGGCGTAGCCTTGTCCATCAGATACCAGCCGAGTGCCCGTATCTCTTCGGGATCCTTCCCGTGGTCCCCATCGTGCAAAGGGGAGTTTTGCCGGATCTGAAACCGGGGGACGTAAGCGCCTTTCGGAATCGAAATGACGAGCGCGTCGCCCGATCCGACTCCCGCATAATATTGGTTCAAGCATTTCCGCAGCTTTGCCGCCTCTACGCGGACAATCGTGTCGCAACGGGGATCAAATCGGGAACCGCGAGCATAGACTGCGACGCCGATCGTGTATTCCTTAATCTGGCCGCCACGGCCTGCCAGTGTTTCAGTAACGATGAAACGCAGGAACCGCTGAATCCCCGCCATGCGATGAAACGGCTCGCTTTGCAGTATCCGGCCTAAAGCGGTCTCGATCTCTTGCGCCGTGACCAGCATTTCCGAAATCGATCCTAGCACGGGGAATAACCGCTTTGTATTAGCGTGCCGTAGTTCGGGAACGATCTTGCTTCACTGCACTATTAGGTTGCGTGCGACATCCAAATTAGCATTGATCAATTAACGGTAAATCGATGCTAATTAACTTTTCTATTCGACACTCCGTGGTTACACTCGGTTCCAAGTCCAAGCTGGGCCGGTGGGCTCATTCCACGGGCCGCTCTGTTCCAAATCGGGCAGGTAGATATGCTGTTACGCTATACGTTCGCCTTGTGGAGTGTCGCGTTGATACTCGTGCCTCCGGCAGCATTGGCGGATTGGCAAGATCGGTTTTTTGCCGGGGATCGTCATTTGGCATCCAAACGGTTTCACGAAGCGGCTGCGGCCTACCGAGCGGCGCTCCACGAGGCGGAGGCGCGACACGAAAATGCCACGCAGGTTTCACGAATCCTGAGCGCCCTTGGAGTTGCCGAATACCGCCTGGGAAACATGCGGAAAGCCAAGTCCTGCTTTCTGAAGGCTGTCCGCGTACTGGAAGATGAGGGGGCGCCTGTGGAGATCGCTCACCTCATGAATGCCGGGAAAATTCATCTGGAGCTGGGCGAGGGTGCACAGGCGGAACGCTGTTTTCGCCGGGCGTTGGAGGTCAATCCGGGTTCCGCTAGCCTACGCCACAATCTGGGACAGGTTTTCCTGATGATGGAGCAATACGACAAAGCGGAGGCCCAGTTTCGTGCGGCCCTGGCACTTCCGGAACCAGATCCCAGCACCAAGACTGCCGTACTCAGCGATCTGGCCAGTCTCCTGTCCCGGAAAGGCGATAGAGCCGGCGCAACGACAGCGATCGAGGACGCACTGAAGTCTGCTCCGTCGGGCCAGGCGCGAGCCCGCGTCCTCTCCAATCGGGCCTCGATCCAGTGGCGGTCGGGAAAACGAGACCAAGCGGAGTTGGACCTGCGTGCGGCATGGCGGGAAGCGGAAGCGGCCGTCGGACCCTCGCATCCGGACTTGGCAGAAATCTTGCGTGAATACGCACACTTCTTGAAAAATTCCGGCCGTCACAAAGATGCGAAACAGATAGCAGAACGAGCCAGCCAGATTGAGTCGGCATTTGCTCCGCAGACGAACTCGGGTCGAACCACCGTCGACATCCTCGACCTGAAATAGACCAGCGGCTGATCTGTCCTATTCTCGGGACGGACCCGGTCAGCGTCCGTCGCCCGGTTTCCGCCCTCCGTTGAACCGTTCGTACCGCGGTGTGTCGGAGGGCCAATAATCGCTGGAGCCTTCTTTCCACTGCTTGCCGCACAGCCCGGAAATGACGCTCCATTCCGGAGCTCCCAAATCCGGATCGGGATGGAACAGAAACCGCTTGAGACCGGCCTTGCGCGACGACTCGAGAATGCGCTCCAGGTCGCGCGCGCCCATCGAATCGCCCGCATGCGGACTCCGTCCGGTGGACACCCATGCGATCACCTTGTTCTCGTCGCCGATGGCGTCGAGCGCGCGCCGCGTTTCCGTGTACACCACCTTCTCGAAGAATTCATCCGGGAAGCCCCGTTCCATACTGGCCAGCGATTTGACGCCCGGCAATTCGATGCCGAACCAGGCCTTCACCACGGCGAAACAGTCCTCTTCCGATAACCCGGGATTCCATTCCTGAATCTTCTGCACCCAGCGCGCGATGGTCCCGTACATCCCATCAAAGCCGCGATGCCAGAAGTAATGCTTCGGGAAGACGTAGTCGAAGTAAGGGTGCATGCGCTGATAGTCCTGCGTCGTCAGCACAGAGAAGGTGGGGGCGCGCGGAATGGTCGCCAGCTTCACCTTCCGGTTCAGCTTGTCGATCTGCGCCCGGACGGCCGCAAAGTACCCCATCGTGGCTTCCTGCCGCATGCGCAGCCAGTAGAGCGTATCTTCCTGGAGATCGAACAGCGCCATGCTCGCCAGCAGCCCGGCCGGACGGTGGTA
>JAEUQD010000403.1 GCA_016789925.1 Bryobacterales bacterium
CAGAATCACCAGGGCGGAGATCGGGAGGATCCTGGCGCTCGCCGCCAGCGCGGGGACGGCCAGCAGCAGCGCGCAGACCAGCGCGGTGAGGATTACCGCTGTCCGGTCGTAGCGAACGCTGAACTCCATTCGTTCACCCTGCGTACAGTGTACCCTCAGCTTCGCAGCGGGCGATCGCTTCTTCGGAGTAGCCGAGTTCGGCGAGGATTTCGCGGGAGTGCTGACCGACCGCGGGCGGCATTTGCGGGCGGCGCTTTTCGAGACCGTCCACCCTCATGGGACTGTCGACGGTGCGAATCGGGGCGTCGGTCATCTCGACGAAGACGCCGTTGGCGGCCATTTGTCGATCGTTGGCCACTTCCGCGGTGGTGGGCACGATGCCGTAGAGCACGTCGTGCTCGTGGAAGCGCCGGGCCCACTCCTCCATCGGGTATTTGGCGAACTCGGCGTCGATGGTGGCGACGAACTCCTGACAGTGTTCGCGGCGGGCGTCGGTGGTGGCGAAGCGGGGATCGTGCAACAGGTCGGGCCGCTCCATGGCGGCGCACAGCTTGGGCCAGTCCTTGGCGGGATCGAGCAGGCAGAACATGAAGCGCTTGCCGTCACCGGCCTGATAGTGGCTGACGAAGGGGTTGGGGTTGGTCTTGCGGGTCCACTTGGGGGGCCACTGTGCGCCCACCAGTCCGGACTGGACCAGCGAGGCGTTTGACCACGCGCCGTTGTGCATGAGGGTGGTGTGGACCTTGGAGCCCTTACCGGTGAGCGTGCGGCGGTAGAGAGCGAGCATGACGCCGGAGAACAGGCTGATGGCCGTGGGATGGTCGCCGAAACCGCACGGGGAGGTGCAGGGTTCGCCGTCGGCGTTGTAGAGATAGGTCATCAGTCCCGACCGCGCAAAGTACGCCGTCATGTCGTAGCCCGGCTTTTCGGCTTCTTCGCCCACTTCGCCGTACCCAGTGACCGAGGCATAGATGAGGCGCGGATTGAGCGGTTCGAGATCCTCGTACCGGATGCGGAACCGCGACAGCATCTGCGGCTGGTAGTTTGTCACCAGCACGTCGGCTTGCGCGGCCAGCTTCCGGAAGATCTCCGCGCCTTCGGCGGAACCGAGGTTCAAGGCGAGAGAACGCTTGTTCCGGTTGTCGACGATAAACGGATAGTTGTACTCCGACACCGGCATGCCGGGCGTCTGGTAGAGGTGGCGGAAGGGGTCGCCAAACGGCGGACGTTCGATTTTGATGACGTCCGCGCCGTAGTCGGACAGAATGGCCGCGCAGGACGGCGCGGCGATGTAGGTGGCGGCGTCAATGACGCGCAGGCCTTTGAGGATGGGTTCAGACACTAAGGGAAACGATACTCAAGCTGGTGCTGTTTTTCAATCTCCAGCAGCCGGTTGTACTTGGCCAGCCGCTCGGAGCGGGTGATGGAGCCGACTTTGATCTGGCCCATGCCGGAGGCGATGGCGAGGTCGGCGAGGAACGAATCCTCGGTTTCCCCGGAGCGCGCGGAGATGACGGCGCGCCAGCCCGCTGACCGGGCGAGGTCGATCACCTCGAAGGTCTCGGCGAGCGTTCCGATCTGATTCATCTTCACGAGGACGGCGTTGGCGGCCTTTTCGGCGATGCCGCGGCGCACGCGTTGGGGGTTGGTCGTAAAGAAGTCGTCGCCGATGAGTTGAGCGCGTTCGCCGAGACGGGCAGTGAGCAGCGGCCAGTGGTTCCAATCGTCTTCGGCGAGGCCGTCTTCGATGGAGATGACGGGGTAGCGGCGGGTCCACTGGTCGAGCAGATCGATCATGCCGCCGGCGTTGAGCGTCCGGCCCTCGGTCTTGAGATGGTAGAGGCCGTCCTGATAGAAGTGCGAGGAGGCGACATCGAGCGCGATGGCGACGCGGCCGCCGTAGGGTTCCACCGCACGTGTGAGGATTTCGAGCGCTTCTTCGTTCGACTTCAGCGCCGGACCCCAACCGCCTTCGTCGGCCACGCCCGTCAGGTGATACCCACGGGCTTCGGCGAGTTCGCGGGCCTTGGTGTGAATGTCGACAACGGCGGCGAGCGCTTCGGAATAGGTGTCGAAGCGCACCGGCAGGGCGAGGAAGTCCTGGAACTCGATATTGTGGCCGGCGTGGTGACCACCGGAGAAGATGTTGATCATCGGCACCGGCATCCGGGCTGCGCGCCCGGCGGCCAGGTGCTGCCAGAGCGGGATTCCGCGGGATTGGGCGAGCGCCCGGGCGGTGGCGCAGGAGACGCCCAGCAGGGCATTTGCGCCCAGCCGGGACTTGTTCGGGGTGCCGTCCAGCGCGATCAACGCCTCGTCGACGGCCTCCGCGGGGCAGCCTTGCAGCGCGGCGGCGATTTCGCCCTCGACATGGCTGACGGCTTTGCGAACGCCTTTACCGCGATAGCGTTGGGGGTCGGCGTCGCGAAGCTCCAGGGCTTCGTGGACGCCGGTGGAAGCGCCGGAGGGAACCTGGGCGGTGGCTGTCGAGCCATCGGAGAGGGTGGATTGGACCGCGATGGTAGGGCGGCCGCGGGAGTCGAGGATTTCCCAGGCGGCGAGGGAGTGAATGGTCAGGGTCATGGTTGGAAGATCTGTCGAATGGTAGCCGGTGGATTCAGGATGAGATCGCGGGCATATTCCCGGATGGAGACGCGTTCGGGTTCGGTGAGGTATTCGGCGGGGGATTTGCCGTCGATGCGGGCGAGGTGGAGGCAGCCGAGGTGGCGAATGGTATCGGATTGGTCGATGCGGGAGTCGAGGGTCTCCCAGAAGAGCAGGGCGAGCTCGCGGCAGCCATGGATGCCGTGGTGGGCCTTCAGGAGGAAATGGTTGAGGAGGAAGGCGGCGTCGAAAGCGGGGTCGCCGAGGTGGACGACCTCGAAGTCGATCAGGAGCATGCGATCGCCGTCGATGAGGAAGTTCTTGGGCGAGAAGTCGCCATGGACGATGCCGAGAGGACGGCGGCAGAGGGCGATGGCCTCGTCAAACTGGGGGTGGAGGTCGGGATGGCGGGAGGCGGTGAAGCGGTAGTAGGGGTCGAGACGGAGCTGGTCGAAGGACGTCTGATCGGCGAATCTATCAGTAAGATTCGGACTGCTGAAGAGCGCCGCGAGGATAGTGGCGGCTTGGCGGGCGAAGCTGGGATCGATAGAATTACGGAGAAGTAAAGATTTCCAATCTTTCGCTTGAGGAGAAGCGGCTTCCAGGGCGAAGATGTAGTTGTCAGGATCTTCAAACAAGACTGCGGGCAGGGAACCCGCGGGTAGGAAAGGCTGGAGGTCGCGCAGGGCAGTGAACTCGCGGCGGATCCGGCCGCGGTCGGCGAGCCATTCCTCTTGGACGCGGAGCTGGCCGAGGGATTGTTTGAGGACAAACGAAGAGCTGGGACAGTCGACTCGCAAGACAGTGTTGGAGACTCCGCCGCCCAGGGGCGTCACCGTCCAGGGGCCGGAAGGAACCGCTCGCTGCGCGGCGAGGTAGTCTTGGACGTTGTTTGGTTGAAGGTTGAACATTTCACACGTATGGTATAGGTAAGGAACACAAATGGCTTACGTCATCGCGGAACCCTGCATTGGAACGAAAGATACGGCTTGCGTCGACGCTTGCCCGGTGGACTGCATCCACCCGAAGAAGGACGAACCGGAGTACGAGAAGGAAGAACTTCTGTACATCGACCCGGTGGAGTGCATTGATTGCGGAGCCTGTGTTCCGGTGTGCCCGGTATCGGCGATTTTCGCGCTAGACGACCTGCCGGAGAAGTGGGCCAGTTTCACGGCTCTCAACGCAGCCTATTACGGCAAATAGACGGCGGCGCAGGTGTCGGTTTCCCAGACTTTGACCTGGGAAACGCGAGCGGCTGGGCCGATCCGGTTCTGGACTTCAGTATAGAGGTGGAAGGCGATGTTCTCGGCGGAGGGGTTGAGAACGTCGAAGGGCTGGGTTTCGTTGAGATTGACGTGGTCCAGGCGGGCGATGGCATCGCGGAGGGCCTGTTTGACCTCGACAAAGTCGGTCAACATGCCAGTGAGAGGGTCAACGCGTTCACCGGCGACAGTCACCTCGACACGATAGTTGTGGCCATGGAGGTTTTCGCACTTCCCCTTGTAGTGGCGCAGTGCGTGCGCGGCGGCAAAGGATTGGGTGACGGAAACTTCGAACATGGGTGGGGTTTCTATGTACTAGTGTAGCGGAAAAGAAAAGGGCGAACCCCTGGATGGGTTCGCCCTTTTTGACTGGTAGAAACCAGGAGAGGCTAGTAGCGGGGACGGCGTTCGCGGAAGCCGCCACCGGATCCGCGCCGGTCGCCGCCACCGGGTCCGCGCCGCTCACCACCACCATTGGGTGTAATGGGACGCGCTTCGTTGATGACCAAGGCGCGACCCATGAGGTCGCGGCCGTTGCAGGCCCGGATGGCGGCCTCGCCGGCGGCATTATCGGTGATCTCCACGAAGGCGAAGCCGCGAGCTTCGCCAGAGAACTTGTCGCGAACCACGCTCACGCCGTCGACAGCGACGCCGGCGGAAGCAAAGAAATCCTGGATATCGCCTTCCGTAGCCTTAAAGGGAAGGTTCCCCACGTACAGTCTCATTACATTCTCCTCACACGCCGCGCGTTTGGATTGCAGCGTGAACTTGCCTACTGACAACCCTGGGAGAGGAACCCGACCGGGCCTCGACCGACAGAGCAAGACGAAACGAGCCTGAAGGCAAAGTCGGTCTTGGCATTAGTGGTCGAGCCGGTCTCTGACCTTCAGTGCCACTACATATTGACAGAAGTGTCCAGGAAAGTCAAAAGAAACCCAAAGCGCTTATCCGACCTGGTGGATAGGGTGCAAGTGGCTTGTTTTCATCAATAAGCGGCTGGCTGGGGCGCCGTGGCCAGCACGCCGTTCAGGCCGAGGAAGGTCCAGGGCAGGGAGCCGGGAATATGGTGCCAGACGCCGCCGGAAAAATCGCGGCCGGCGAGCACCAGCTTGCCGGAATGGAAGAGGGAGGCGTAGTCTCCGAGGACGCCGCTCGTGGAGACCCAGGCGCCGCCGACTGGGGCGTACCAGAGGACGTTCGAAGGGTCGAGGATGGTGATGTAGGTGGTAGCAGAGCCGTTGCCGACCACCTGGGGATCGGTCCCGGCGGCCGCGCCGAGAAACGACCAGGAGGCGGCAATGCCGGCGCGGCGGTAAGCCCAGACACCGTTGGAGGGATCGCGCGCCACCACCACGATGCCGTTCAAGCCCACCGCAATCGATGGTTTGCCTTGAATGGTGCCGCCAAGGGACTGCCAGGAAAAGATGGGCGAGGGTCCTGGCGTAAACGAGCCGAGCCAAGGTGTGCCGAAGGTGTCGCGGCCGACCAGGGCAAAGCCAGAGCCCGACGGGGCGACGGAGGGGTCCGAGCCGAAGACGCCGCCGAGGAAGGTCCACGGCGGAAGCGCGGAACCCGGCGTGTATTGGATGGCCCAATAGGCTCCCCATCGGTCGTGGCCGAGGATGAGGGCGGTACCGGCATTGTTGACGGCAATCGCCGGGACCCCGACAAACTGGCCGCCGAGAAAGACCCAGTCGGACCAGGTGCGCGAGGCGTAGAGGGTGCGCAACCACAGTGCGCCGCCGAAATCGCGCGCCACCAGGTGCGTATCGCCGGCGGCGTTCTGCGCGCCGACCGGGCTGCTCTCGACAACGCCACCGCCGTTAAAGGTCATGTTCGACGAAAGATCGAGGATGCCCACGGAATAGAAAGAGTCGCGGAAGAGAATCTGTGGAGCGCGGGAGTCGCTGGAGGAAGAGGAGAGCACGGTGAGGGTGAAGACGAGAGGCGCGGCAGTGGAGGCGGGGATGGAGGCGCTGATGCGGACGGTACCCGGCAGGTTGCCGGCTGCCGCCGAAACCTGCGCGTAGCCGTTGCTATCGGTAAGAGCGGAAGTGGCCGACAGGCCGGCCGCGCCGCTGGTGACGGCGAAGTTCACGGTCAGGCCGGCGAGGGGCGCCTGGTTGGAAGTGAGCGCGCGAACACGGATGGGCTGGGCGAACGCGGCGCCCAGGGCGGCGGACTGATTGTCTCCCGAAACGCGGCTCAGTGTGACGCCCTGCGCATTCACCTGGAGAGAGAAGGTGGCGGATGGTGACGTGCCACCCGTGGCGGTGGCGCGAACCAGCACCGTGCCGGGCTGTGGCCCAAGGCGGACAGTCGTGAAGGCGCGGCCGAGGAAGTCAGTGTTCGTGTTGGGGCTGTTGATCGTGGCGGCGCCTTGGGTGACGCTCCAGGTGACGGGGACGTTCGAGAACGTGTTGCCGACCCCATCGTCGACCGAGACCATCAAGGGAGTGGCGAGGCTCTGGTTGGGGTCGCCCGCCTGGTTGTTGCCGCTCAGAATGGTGACACGGGAGATCTCGCCCGCCTGGGCCACGAGGCCGATATAGGGTTCGTTGCCGATGGTGTAACCACCGCCGAGATTGAGACGGATATTGGCGCTGCCAGGCTTACCGCTGATCTTGAGGTCGCAGGTGGCAACGCCCTGGTCGTCGGACAGGACGATGTAGGATTGCACGCACTCGACAACGGGACCAGACTGGGTGGTGTTGCCTGTGGATGCCGACAGGCCGATGTTGGGGAGGGGCATGCCACCCTGTAACCGGCTGGATACAGTGAACTTGTAGCGAATGGCGGCGGTGATGGTCTGGCCGATGCGTCCCGTGATGGAGGGCGGATCGCCCTCCGGGGAGAGGCGCGTAGCCATTGGGAAGGGATTCGGGAAGCCATCCACCTGAAAGGCGACGGTGGTGAAGTGGAGGGGGGCGGTAGCGCCGGCGGCGGAAACCGTGGCGGTGGTCTGTTGGAAGGAGTTGCCGAGGCCCACATTGTAGGGGGCGACATAGGCGTTGCTGGCTTCGCCGTTCGCGTCGGTGAGGGTGGTCATGCTGGTTTCCGAGGCGACCGTCCCGTCGAACCAGCGGCCCTTAAAGAGAGGAACCGTCCAGGTGACTGGAGTGTAGGCAGCCGGGTTGCCTGCCCAGTCGAGCACGCGAATCCGGGTGCGCTGGGGGTAGGTCTGGTCTTCCTTGGCGAATTCACCCTCGCGGAGGACCTGACCGTTCCCTTGCAGGATCAGAATCTGAGGGGCAGCCGACGCCAGGAGGGGGAAGAAGGACAGAAGGGCGAGCGCCGCGGCGGGGGGGACTGCAAAAAGCCGCATGTGGCAATGGTACCACGTCCATTAGCATAGTACTCCTAGTGGAACCCCTTAGATAGAGGTGGAGACTCGACGGAAAGGCACACGTGGGGCCTTACCTGCCGGAAGAAAGCGTGACTCGCTGCGCCGTGATCGACGCGGAAAGACCCACCGGGCGGGCCCTATTACAGCTCCCCTGCCAAGCCTTCAAGTCCCATCTTGAAGGCAGCATAGACCTTTGACAGATCCGCCGCGCCCTGCTTGTTGAGCATGTCGTTGGCAAGGTTGCCGCATTTCTCATAGTTCTCGAGCGCAGCTTTCAGCTTGCCGGTAGGTTTTTGCGCGATGGCCAGCTTGACGAACTTACCGAGTTCGTTGCGATACTCCGAGGAGTAGAAGTCCTGCAATGCCTGCAAGTCGTTCTTCTGAATGTTGTTGAACTTTGCGCGGATTGTAACAAGGTTCGCTTTGAGAGTAACCAGCGGCTTGGCCAGCGCTTCGATGCCATTGCGCATGCCTTCGCAAGACTTACGCTCATTGGTTACGGCGGTCTTGGTGTCGTTGAGATTCTTGGCCTGTTCCGCGGGAGTCTTGCCCTTGAACTTTGCAGGCTTGATTGAATTCAGTGCGGCTTCATAGGTCTTGAAGTCTTGAAGCAAACCGCTGATCGCGACGAGTCTGGCGTTCTGGTCTTTCGCGCTCGTGGCAGCAGCAAGTTTCTGATGCCACGACTCGATGCGTTCTCCCATGCTGAACTTGCAGACTCCGTCGGGGATTCCGTGCTTCGCTTTTAGGGTGCGCCATTCGGCGCGTTTCGTCATCATGGTTAGCAACCCTCCTAGACTCTGTACTATACGCTAGAACTGGGTCCTTTGGAGAATTTTTCGACAGTGCAGCGGCTTGCGGGGAACGCTTGAGATGGCGGCGGAGAGTCGACGGAGAGGGCGGACAAACGGTGAACAGCGGTGTCGTGTGGCCCTGGGTACGAACGACACGAAGGTCAGTCCGTACGATCGGGCGACGAGATCCGTAAAGGCCCTGGGCGCCGCCGATCAGCTACGCCTGATTGCGGAGATAGCTGCCCGGTTCGGCAGTGAACTCGACAGGCAGCCACGCCAGAGTTTGCCGGAGCTACAAGGCTTGGTGGGCGGGCTTTTGCGCGCTATGCCCCCGAAATGCAATTCGCCGGAGGCCGAAAAAGGGAAAAGAAAAAAGGAGTCAAGGGAAAGCTAATCCCCCGCGCACCGGAAGCCGAAGGTGAGGTGGCGGTCCTCCGGTGGGTTGCTGCCACGGACCGACACCCGGATACTCTCCCGACTGACGAACCAGGCCCCCCCGCGGAGCCCGCGGTAAGTCCCTCTGGGCGGGCCTTGTGGATCCCGACTCTCCTTCGCTTGGTAGTACGTCTCCCCATACCAATCCGCCGTCCACTCCCACGCGTTGCCCAACATGTCGTATAGCTTCCATGCGTTAGGAGTCTTCTCGCCGACCCCCTTCGGTCTGTCGCCGCTGTTATCCTTGTACCAGGCGATATCCTCGATCCGACCGTAGCGTGCTTCGCGCGACCCAGCGCGTGCCGCGTACTCCCATTGCGCCTCGGTGGGTGGACTCATTCTTCCGGCCCACGCTCAGTAGGCGGCGGCCTCCTGGAAAGAGACATTCAGTATCGGCTGTGCCATGTCTTCCCAGCCGGGGTTGAACGCCGTGCCTAAGAAGGCCGGTTCCGGCGGCATCGACTTGCCCGTTGCTATTACGTATCGCTTGTAGGCACCCACGGTCACTTCGGTTTGGCTCATCCAGAAGCCTTTGGTGATGGTAACCGGGTGACCGGGCTTCTCACTTTCACGGCATTCGGTGTCCCCTTCCGAGCAGCCCATGGTGAATGTGCCCGGCGGGATCCAAACATCCTTCAACCCAGAAACCGGGTTGACTCGGGTGTCGCCAGGCTGCGGGGCTGCGGGTGGTTGGGCGGATGGTTGTGTGGTTCTGGGGCCGCCGTCCAGGGGCACCTTGAGCCCTCGGAGATAAGCCCTGACGACATCGGAAATGAGGGCCGTGCCGTAGCCCCCGGCTTCGCGGCCGTAGATAATGCCGATGGCGGAGTCGCCGCGGAGGACGGGACCGCCGGAGAACCCTGCCTCGGTCTCCCGCGAGAGTGTCAGATCCTGCCCCTCATCCCCAGCCAGAATCATATCCAGAATCAGGAATCGCGAACTCGGGCCGGAAAACCCCGCCACAGACAACCTCTCCCCCTGGACGGGGTTGGCCGACGCCGCCAAGGGTAGCGCTTGCACCTCGTGTGGGACGTTCTGGACTTCCAATAGAGCCAGCCCACGTGGGTTGTCGCCCGGTTCGCGGGCGCGGACTGTGGCCCGGAACTCCCGAAGGGGAGCCGCCCGGAATTCCACCCGCGGGCTCGACTCCTCGACGACGACGTGCGCGCAGGTGACCAGGAAGGCCGTTTGACCGCTGACCGCTACGACAAACGCCGTCCCAGGCTGGCGCCCCAACTTCGGGTCCACCGAGACCCTCGCGACGCCAGCCTGCACTTCGCTCGGCGTCCTCCGCAGCATCAACCCGGCTAGCCCGGCTGCAATTACTCCAATCAAGAGGGCGGGAAGAACAAGCCACGCCCGTGAAATACGGCTGGCTCTCCGGCTGGCTTTGTCCGGGCCGCCGCGAACCCGTTCCGGGACAGGTCTGCCCGCAACGGCCGCCAGCAACTCATGAAACACCGGGTGGTCTTCGGCGCCATCCCAACTGCTGAGGTCCGGTGTTTGCGTCCGGAGGTAGCGAAAAGGAATCAACGTGCCGTCCAGACGCACGGGAATCAGCTTCCCCTGACTGCGCGCGTAGTTGGCCTCCTCTTTGACCTCATCAGAAGCCACCGAATGTTGGCTCCACAGCACAATGACCGCACGCGACCGGTGCAAAGCCTTCTCGATCTCGTTCTCCCAGTTCTGGCCCGCGACGATGTGCTGGTCCCACCAGACCGTTACGCCCTGGCGCACCAGGGCATCGACGAGGATCCGCACGCGTTCGCGGTCCTTGCTCGAATAGCTGATGAAGATTTCGCCCGCTTGGGCTGGATCGCTCATTGCCCTAGTGTCCTGTTGGGCCTAATGTTTGACAGCCGCTAATGAACCGAATAACCGCCGATGAAAAAGAGCCGCAGAGGACAGAGCCAACCGAGCGACTTGAGCCTGGACGGGGCATAGGTAAGATTGTGGTCTTTCATTATATGAAATCGAGCAGCTCTTCTTGCACGGCGCAACGGTGCATGTTACGTCGCCCATCACTGGCTTGATCGACCTTGTTTTCCCGCAGACCGCAGTCGGTTAGAAAGTTGCCCGGGTTTTGGTGTGCTGCGTGCTCTTTCCGTTTCTGAAGGAGATCGCTATGAAGCCATGGCTAGTGAGTATCATCTTCCTGGCGCCTGCAATCCTTCGAGCGGCGGAAGGCGAGCCCTTTCGCTACAAGGGGAGTGGTTACGGGTATTTCACGGCCGGCGCGTGCCAACATTCCTAT
>JAEUQD010000469.1 GCA_016789925.1 Bryobacterales bacterium
CAGAGGTCCATCACTCCCTCCGCCGATGCCCCCTGCGGATAGATCCCCACGGCGCTCGTTCTTCCGATATTCAAGAAAATGTTCGCCCGCCCTTCCGGGTTTTGATCGCCCCACGGATACACCCTGCCGTCCGCTCCCCGCGCCGCCCGCTCCCACTCCCACTCCGTCGGCAAACGAACCTCAAACCCCAGCTTGTCACTCAACCAGCCGCAGAACGCCATCGCTTCCCACCAGCTCACCATCTCGCGCGGATGATTTCCTTCGCTCCACTCCGGGGACGCCGGGGTTCGCTCCGGATCGGTCAACCCCACCCACCACGGGTCGTTCTTGTACCCGTCCTTTGCCTCCAGGAATGCCTGATACTGAGCGTTCGTCACCGGGTAGCGCGCCATCCAGAAAGTGTCACTCCTCCGGCGTTCGCCCTCTTGATAAACGAA
Organism: Bryobacterales bacterium; assembly: GCA_016789925.1. Taxonomy (GTDB): domain Bacteria; phylum Acidobacteriota; class Terriglobia; order Bryobacterales; family Bryobacteraceae; genus JADLDI01. Next base: position 438 of record JAEUQD010000469.1, read on the forward strand.
CTCCCCGCCAGGAATTTCCACCCAGTCGATATCCGGCACGCCATCTATCAACCCGACACCTTTCCGGTTGTCCAGCCCCAACCGCCCCAGCGCCCGTCCGATCGCCGCCCGTCCCTTCGGCGCTGGTTCCCGCTCCACATCCGTCAACCGCGGCAGCCACGCCGCCTGCAACTCCCTCCGCAACGCCTCCCGGTCCGCAGCGTCCGCTCCGCTCTCCAACAGACACTGCGCCGCCACCTCCGGTTGAGCATCCCTCAACCACCGGATCACCGGCGTGCAATCCTGTGCGTGCATTCCCGCCAGCAGCGCCGCCGTCTCCTCCCAACCGCTCCGTTCCCACCACTTCTCCCTCGGCCACAACTCCTCGGCCGCCATCTGGCCAAACCGCCCCCGCAACGCCCGCGCCGTGAAATACTCTTGCAACAACTGGTGCCGGAACCGGACCTCCCCATCCCCTTCCAGAATCGTCGCGTCCAACGCCTTTCTTAGGAGTGTCTCCCCGCCCAGCGCCTCGAAAACAGTGGCCCGCGGCGCCACCGTCGACACTCCGGAGCCCCTACCCATCCGCTGCATCCCCCACGCCAGTTGCTCCAACCCAACCAGCAGTTGATTGCCGTTCTCCGTCAGCCGCCACTGCCCCGTCTCTTCCTCCACGAACAGCCGTTCCCTGCTGAGCAGGCAGTTCGTAAACCGGTGAAACAGATCTCCCCGGTTCTTCGGCAGTCTACCTTCCGCCACCCTCACTTGATAAAGCATCGTCAGCAGGAACGGGTTCTCCGCCAGCCGCAACAGGCTCCGTGTACTATGCAGTTCGTCGCGCCAGAGCTTGTAGTCGGCGGACGCCAAGTGTTCCCACCACTTCTCAAGGTCGGAGGCCCACCAGAACATTTCCTCCGTGAGCCCTGCCTTCCGCCATCTCTCGAACACCTCGCCCAGCCTCGCATCCCCCGCCAATTCCCAGAAAATCTGATCCGCGAGCGCCCGCTCTTCCCCATTCGTTGTCACCCACAGCCGCAGCGCACCCTGAATCTGCTGCGGTGACAGTGGCTTGAGCGTCAGCGTGTCCAGCTTCAAATCCAGTTCGCCCGAATAGTCTTCCCGCCGGCACGACACGAACAATCGGCAGCCGCGAAGCTGCTTTACCTCCGCCGTCTTGGCGCCACGCATCCCGGTCGGCACCTCGTTCAGCCCGGTCGGCACCTCGTTCAGCCCGTCCAGCAACAGCACGATCTGCCGCTCCCGCGCCAGTGCCTCCACTGCCCAGCCAATCTTCGGCGCGCATCCTTTGAGGAACTCCCACAGCCCCTCTTCCCCGGACCACTTCCCCAAGTCCGCCAACAGCGGCAGCGCCGCCCCCTCCTCTTTCTCCGCGCGCCGCGCCAACTCCAGCGCCAACCTCCGCAGCGTCGTGCTCTTCCCCGCCCCCGGATCTCCCAGCAACACCGCCCGCTCTACCTTGTCGAATGCTTCCAGGATGTCGGGGTACTCTTTCGTTTCCCGCTCCATCGAATTGTGCTGGAGTGGGGCAAGACAAGGGTCACCTTCCCACGCCGCAAGCAGCCTGTGCGTCCGCCGGGTCTCCCCAATCCCGTGAAGCGGCGAGTAAAGCCGCGCCTTCGTCTCCACCTCCTCAACGAGCCCATCCAGATGCTGCTTCCGCTCCCCCTGGGTCAACGGTAACGCCGCCAACTTCGCATTCCCCGGCCTCTTCTCCCGTGCCGCCGCTACCAGCGAGTCGAGGGAACCGTCTTTCTGGGCTGCGGTCACTAACTCAAGAACGACCGTCCGCGCCTTCTCTTTCCAAGGGACGTCGCCTGAGAGCCCAGGAAATCGGTAGGTCACCAGTTGCCTAAGGTCGTCGACAGTAAACGCCTCCTCAAACGCCTCCTGAATCGCCTCCAAAGAATTCCGCCGCGAACCCATCGCCAATCACTATACCGCTTCGCCCCCGATCGCACGATCACGCCACTCTTCCGGCTTCAACGGAAACGTGAAGTAAACCGAAAGTCTCCATCGGCGGATTCAGGAAACTCATTCACAGCTCGCCTGATCAATTCGCCTGATTGACTTTACGTCCGCCGAAATGATAGAAATCCTCCTACGCCTTCAGTGTCGAGTGCGCAAGAGGAGAGGTAAAGATGAGATGTCTCGCGAAGTGTCTTCTATTTCTGCTACCCGTGTCCGTCTGGGCACAGGGCCAATCCAGCATCCTGGGAACAGTCACGGACGATAGCGGCGCTTCGGTGCCCAAGGCTACCATCACGGTCACCAACACGGGGACGCAACAGAAGCGGACCGTCGTATCCGGTGAAACGGGAACCTACGAAGTCACCGCGCTCGAGGTTGGCTCTTACGAAGTGAGCGCTGAGGCTCCGGGCTTCCGCCGGATTCAGGTTCGCGGCATCACGCTCGAGGTCAACCAGCGGGCGCGCGTGGACGTGAAACTTCAAATTGGGGAAGTGACGCAGCAGGTGGAAGTGCAGGCGGGCGCGCTCGCCGTCCAAACCGACGACGCCACGATCAGCACCGTGATCGACGCCGCCAAGATCCGCGAGTTGCCCATTCCCGGCAACCGCAACCTCTTCCGCTTGGCGTTGCTCGCGCCAGGCATGAGCCGCGGCCCGGCATCATCGGTCACCACCAGCGGCTTTGGTCCCGGCTTCGGCATCGCGGCGATGGGTCAGAAAGTCCATAACAACGCCATCCTGCTGGATGGCGCTCCGCTCAAGACTTCCATTCATGGCTCGGTCCGCATGCGGCCTTCGGTGGAAGCGATTGAAGAGTTTCGTGTGGAAGCCGGTTGGTACTCGGCCGAATACGGCACCCAGTCCGGCGCGCAGATTGTCGCTACCATCCGGCCGGGCACGAACTCGTTTCACGGCACGCTCTTCCACTTTCTGCGCAACGACGTCATGGACGCCCGCAACTTCTTCGAGAACCCCGCCGTCCCGAAGCAGCCGCTGCGCCGCAACACCTTTGGCGGTGTCGTCAGCGGACCGATTATCAAGAACCGTACCTTCTTCACGGTGAACGCCGAAATCCTGAAAGAGCGGCGGTCTAGCCAGGGCTTCGCCATCTACGCGAGCCCGCGGATGCGTACCGGCGACCTGACTGAACCCTACTTTCGGCGTGCCGATGGATCGTTGATTCCGATCCAGGACCTCCGCTCCAATGCGCCCTTCCCGGGCAATCAGATTCCGGCGAGCCGGATTTCGCCCATCGCCGTCAACCTTATGAAGTTCTGGCCAACACCCAACATTGCGCAGCCAACCGGCTTCACGGGTGGGAATAATTTCGGCGGCGCATCGCGCGACCTGCAGGACGATAACCAGTGGTACACCCGTATCGACCACAACTTCAACGAGAGCAATCGGCTGTTCGGCCGGTACGGCTTCCAGGACGTCAACCTGCCGACGTTTCCGCTCAATCCGCATCCGTATTTCGTGGTGCGGCGGCCGCGGCGCCAGCAGAACGCCACGCTCAACTACACGAAGATCTTCTCGCCGACGGTGCTGAATCTGGCCAAGGTTTCCTACAATCGGGACGTGTTCAAAACCGTGGACGACGTCAGCGGCACCTCGTTCAACATCCTGAAGGACCTGGGTATTCCCGGGCAGACCAACAATCCGGCCGACACCGGGCTGCCGAGCATCGGCATCACGGGTATGAGCGGGCTGGGCAACAGCGACATCAATACAATCTGGGACGAGTCGCGGCAAATATCCGACCAAATCACCTGGATGAAGGGGACGCACACCGTCAAGATCGGTACCGAATATACGCGCCTTCGCGTCGATCGCCGCACCGTGTCGTTTGTCAAGGGTGCGTTCGACTTCAGCGGCATCCACTCGGGTACGGCGACGGGCGTGACGGCAACCGAACGCGGACGCCTTGCTTTCGCCGACTTTCTTCTGGATCAGCCACAGCAGGTGCGGTTGGGCTATACGGACCAGTTGCCTCCGGGAGTCGACCCGGGCACCTATCCCAAGGTTCGTTTCTGGCGGTGGCATAACTACATTACCGACGATTGGAAGCTCAATTCTCGCTTGACCCTGAACATCGGCCTCCGGTACGAATACAACTCGAGCATCGTGGACGCGGGCGGACAGTCGCGGAATTTCGATTTCACGCGGCTGGTATTGTATCCGGCCGTCGCGACACCCGGTGCGCTCAACGATCCGAGCAAGACCCTACTCGCTCCGCGCGTGGGCCTGGCCTGGCGTCCCTTCGGCGGCAACAACACCGTGATCCGGATGGGCTATGGCATCTTCTACAACGTCAACATGATGAACATGTTCATGCCGGCGTTGGCCGCAAACCCGCCCAACAACATCAACATCAACGAATTGAACACCGCAGGCAACGTTCGCATCCGGATGGCGACCGCCGATCAGGCCACCAACCTTGCCATTAACAGCGAAATCAACTCGGCCGACACAAAGCGTGGCGTGGGCGACGTGCAGCAGTGGAACTTCAACATCCAGCGCATGCTGCCCGGCAGTATCGTGTTCGAGATCGGCTATATGGGGTCCAAGTCGTCCCACTTCGATTCGCCGCGCACCGTGAACCCCTATGTTCCCGGCACCACGCGGCGCATCTATGCCGACTGGGGTCCGATCGAGAACATCTCGCTCGATGCGGCCGGCACTTATCATGGGCTACTGATGAAGGCAGAGAAGCGCTTCTCGCGCGGCCTGACGTTTATCCAGACCTACACGTTTTCCAAGGCTCTATTCGACTCGTTTGCGTGCTGCGGCGCACAACGCCACAACAACCCCTACGCCTGGCGTTTGGAGAAGGGCCTCGCGGAATCCGATCAGCGCCACCGGGCCACCACTGCCTGGCTCTACGAACTTCCGTTCTATCGCGGTAAGCGCGACTTGAAGGGACAGTTGTTTGGTGGCTGGCAGATCAATGGTTCGCTGACTCTGGAAACTGGCATGCCGATGCATCCGACGCAGAACCTGAAACCCATTGATGACGGGTGCCCGCGCTGCAACCACCGTCCGGACCGCATCGCCAACGGCAACCTCGGTTCCAGCGAGCGCACACTCAACCGCTGGTTCGACACATCGGCTTTTGTCACCGCCCGTGGCCATTATGGCAATAGCGGACGCAACATACTCTTTGCACCCGGCTTGGTCAACCTCGACTTCGCCGTGTTCAAGAACTTCCCCATCACCGAGAGCAAAGATATTCAGTTCCGGTTCGAAAGCTACAACTTCACGAACACACCGCCGTTCAATCCGCCGACATTGGAGATCAGTTCCGGCAACTTCGGAAGGATCACGAGCGCAGGGTTAGGCCGCGAAATGCAGGTAGCCCTACGCTTCCAGTTCTAAGTAAGCGCCGCGACCACCGTGTCGATGTCCTGATCGTTGTTGAACACCGACACGGAGAAGCGGAGGTGGTTCCCAAACCGTCCGACGGTTAACGCCGAGTTAGGCCCGGTGAGCGAGATCCGGGCCTTCGAGGCCTGGAGTCTTCGCCGCACATCCTGAGTGTCCTTGGTGCGGAAGGTGATGATAGACGATCCGGCATCCTTAGGTGTAATGCACTCGTGGGGGATCTCTTTGCGCAGGCGGCCGATCAGCCTGTCGGCATGCGCCCGAATATTCGGCACTCCCAGCTTCTCGATGTATTTGAACGACTCGTGCTGGGCCGCGAAGGTGATTACCGACGGCGTTCCACAGTCGAGTGAAGCCACACCGCTTGCCGTATGGTTGATGAAGTCGGGCTCCCCAGCCTTGGGACTGTTGGTCCAGGGCCGGTAATTCATATCCGGGTGGCCGGTGAGCTCGGTGGGCTTCACGACGGTACCGGCGAGGTCCTCGCGGAGATAGAGAAACCCGTAGCCGTGCTCACCCTGGAGCCACTTGTACATCGCGCAGGACGCCATATCCACTCCGCTGGACTTGACGTCGAGCGGGACCGCGCCGCACCCCTGAATGATGTCGGCATAGAGGTAGGCTCCGTGCGCGTGGGCAAGATCGCTCAACCGCTTCAGGTTCTCGACATGTCCGTTCACCGACGAAACCCACGAGACGGCGATCAGTTTCGTCTTTGCGTCGACCGCGCGTTCCATGTCCTTGAGGTCGATCTGCCAGTCGCGATGCTTCACAATGCGAACGTCGAGCCCCTGGGCCTTCCGCTGGAGGTAGTTGGCCAGCGACGCGGTGTAGTGCAGGTCGTTCGTAACCACGTTGCCGCCGCGCAAATCCATACCGTTGAGCAGGATGTTTTCGCCGATGGTGGTTGACCCGCAATAGGCGATCTCGGTAGGCTTGGCGCCAATCAGACGGGCGAACTGCCCTTTCACCTCGCGGAAGCCGTGTTCCCAGAAGTCCTTTCTGCCGTCCCCGGGACCTTTGTGCAGAAACTCGATGTACTGGTGCATTCCGCGTACGGTGTGGTTGCCCAGCGGATGCTG